>JAIYDT010000146.1 GCA_027487355.1 Verrucomicrobiaceae bacterium | reverse complement strand
GGTGACGCTAACGTCACTCCGTGCGCGATCATGCCCTTGCCCTGCTGAAGGAACTCACGGAAGCCCACTCGGTCCCCGGTCACGAGGACGAGGTGCGGGCGATCTTTGTCGATGAGTTGGAGTCGACCGGTGAACTTTCCACCGACCGCAATGGCTCGGTGTTCTGCGAAACCGGCGAAGGCCCGCGTGTGATGATCGCCGGGCACATGGATGAGGTGGGCTTTCTGGTGCAGAACATCACGCCAGACGGCTTCCTCCAGTTCGTCGCGGTCGGCGGCTGGTGGGAGCACAACCTGCTCTCCCAGCGAGTGGAAATCCGCACCCGAAGCGGCGAAAAGTTCATCGGCGTGATCTGTTCGAAGCCACCGCATTTCCTGCCCGAGGCGCAGCGTCGCCAGGTGATGACGCTCGACCAGATGTTCATCGATGTCGGGGCCACGTCGAGGACTGAGGCCGAGGTGGAGTTTGGCATCGCGCTCGGCGATCCGATTTGTCCGTGGTCGCCTTTCACGCCGATGGCTCACGAGGACTGGTACATGGCGAAGGCCTTCGACAACCGCGTTGGCATGGCGGGCGTGATCCAGGCCGGGCGCATCCTCGGCCAGTCGATCCATCCGAACCGGCTCATTCTAACAGGCACGGTGCAGGAGGAGGTCGGCCTGCGTGGGGCGAAGACGGCGGCGGTGCAAACGAAGCCGGATGTCGCGATCGTGCTGGAGGGTCCGCCAGCCGATGACACCCCGGGTTTCAACAAATCCGAGTCCCAGGGCCGCCTCGGTGGTGGCGTGCAGATCCGTCTGTTCGATCCCACGGCCATCACCAATCCGCGCCTGGCCCAACTCGCGATCCAGACGGCCCGCGAGGAAGGGATTCCCCATCAGGTCACCGTCCGCCGAAGTGGGGGAACCGATGCAGGCTCTTTCCATCAGGCCAACAGCGGCACGCCCAGCATCGTGCTCGGCGTGCCCGCCCGCTACATCCATTCCCACAACAGCGTGATCGACCTCAACGATTACCTGCACATGGTTTCGCTGACGGTGGCGCTGGCACGACGTCTCGATGAGGAAACGGTGGAGGAACTCACGAGCTTCCTCTGATTTCATCGGCCGACTTGCTGATCTTCACGCTCCCATCTACAGACATTCCCATGCGTCAGACCATTCGCGACATTCTCAAGGCCACCGGACCGATCGAGTCCATCCAGGCCGCCGGCTGGGTTCGCACCCGGCGCGACTCGAAGGCCTTTTCCTTCCTCGAACTCAACGACGGCTCCTGCCTCGGAAATCTTCAGATCATTGCCGACGTCGGGATTCCCGGCTCCGAGAATCTTGCGAAAATGAGCACCGGTGCATCGGTGTCGGTGGTCGGGAAACTCGTCCCGTCCCAGGGTGGCGGGCAGGCCTGGGAGGTGCAGGCGACCTCGATCCGCCTCATCGGCGCGGCTCCGGAGGATTTTCCGCTTCAGAAAAAAGGCCACACTCCCGAGTTCCTCCGCAGCATCGGGCATCTGCGTCCGCGCACCAGTCTCTACGGCGCGATGTTCCGCGTGCGCAGCCGGATGAGCTTTGCGATCCACCGCTTTTTCCAGGAACGCGGCTTCCACTACATCCACACGCCGATCATCACGGCCAGCGACTGCGAAGGGGCGGGGGAAATGTTTCGAGTCACGACGCTTGACCCTACCCAGCCGACCAAGAAGTCCTTCGACGACGACTTCTTCGGCAAGGCCGCGCATCTCACCGTTTCCGGCCAGCTTGAAGGCGAGACCTTCGCCTGTGCCCTCGGCAACATCTACACCTTCGGCCCCACCTTTCGCGCCGAGAATTCCAACACCTCACGCCACGCGGCGGAGTTCTGGATGATCGAGCCGGAAATGGCCTTCTGCGATCTCCAGGGCGACATGGACCTGGCCGAAGAGATGCTGAAATACCTGGTCCGCGACGCGCTCGACGGCCAGGACGGCGACCTCTCGATCTTCGAAAAGTTCGTCGACAAGGGCCTGCGGCAGAAGCTGGAATTCGTTGCTGAAAAAGGTTTCGAGCGGCTTTCCTACACCGAGGCCATTGCGATCCTGAAAGGTTCCGGAAAGACCTTCGACTACCCGGTCGAATACGGCCTCAACCTTCAGAGCGAGCACGAGCGCTGGCTCACCGAGGAGCATTTCAAGCGCCCGGTCACCGTCTTCAACTACCCGAAGGAGATCAAACCCTTCTACATGCGCCTCAATGACGATGAGAAGACCGTCACCGCCATGGACGTCCTCGTTCCCGGCATTGGCGAGATCATCGGCGGCAGCCAGCGTGAGGAGCGGCTCGATGTGCTGTTAGGCAACATGGCCCAGCACGGACTCTCGCAGGAAGACTACGGTTGGTATGCCGACCTTCGGAAATACGGCACCGTCCCGCACGCGGGCTTCGGCATGGGCTTCGAGCGCCTGCTGATGTTCGTCACCGGCATGGGCAACATTCGCGACGTGATCCCCTTCGCGAGGACGCCGGGGCATTGCGAGTTTTGAGGAAGAGGGGTTAACCACAAAGGTCGCATAGAACACAAAGTGGAGAGGTCAAATTTCCTTCTTTGTGGTCTCTGTGATCTCTGTGGTTAAACGATTTGGAGAGGAGATGAAGACATATGATCGGGGAGCGCTTGCGATGCGGTCCTCCTCGTGAGGATGATCGGGTATTGTGAGTTTTGAGGGAGAGGATTTAACCACAAAGGTCGCAAAGAACACAAAGATCAAAGATAGTAGTTTCTTTCTTTGTGGTCTCTGTGTTCTTTGTGGTTAACCGATTCTAACGACGATTTCACAACTGAGTCTCAGGACACGGAATTCTCCATCCGTGTCCATCCCGTTCATCCGTGGTTTCCTAAAACTGCCGCCTCACAGCAATCGGATGCCATCGAACTGGCTTTCGGCCGTGCGGCGGACGGTTGAGATGAATTCCTTCATGAAGGCCTGTGAACCTCCTTCGCGGGTGGTCGCGGCGTGCAATGACGCACGCAGCCCCTTTGCTCCGATCGGCCGCTCGGCGACATAGCTGCGATCGAGGTAGGCCTGCACGGCCCAGCGAGGCAAGGCGGCCAGACCACGGTTGCTCTTCACCAATTGGAGGATGGCCACCGTGAGTTCGGTGGTGCGGCGTTCCTTCGGTTCAATTCCCGCCGGTTCCAGCACCTGACGGAAGAGGTCCATGCGGGTGTCGGGAATCGGGTAGGTGATCAGCGTCTCGCGTTCGAAATCACGGGCGGTCAGATGGCTTTTCCGCAGGAGGGGATGATCCAGGGAAAGGAGGGCGGGCATGTCGTATTCGAACAGGGGATGATGCTCGATTCCCTTGCGGCGTTTGGCGCTGGTGACGATGACCAGATCGGCCCGGTTTTCATCGAGAAGACCCACCGGGTCCGGATGGAAACCAGAGACCAGGTCCATCTCCACGTCCGGCCATCCTTCGCGAAGCAGATCCATGGCTGGCATCAGCCAGTCGAAGCAAGAGTGGCACTCGACGGCAATGCGCAGGGTGCCGGCCACGCCTTGCCCGAGCCGGCTGAGATCCCGCTCGGCATCCCTGACCAGCCTCTGGGCATCGTAGGCGAGGGACAGCAGCCGCTCACCGGCACGGGTCCAGCGGATGGGGCTGGTCTTCCGTTCGAACAGCTCGATCCCGTAATGTGTCTCCAGTCCACGGATCTGATGGGAAAGCGCGCTTTGGCTCAGGGAGACGCGCTGTCCCGCGCGGGTGAGGTTGCCGGCCTCGGCGAGGGCGGTCAGGGACTGGAGGTGGCGGAGTTCGAGCATGCGGAGAGGCTAGCATCTCTGCGGGGCTGTCCACATGAATCAGATGGTCAATCAGCATGAAGAGCCTGCGTTTGGTTCATGATGGCGGTGGCGGCACGATCTGCGGCGATGAATGCAAACTTGATCACTCACATCGGCGGTTATCCGCGTATCGGCCGCAAACGCGAACTGAAGCAGGCACTGGAGGCATTCTGGGCTGGGCGCTCCGACGCGATTTGTTTGGATGAGGTCGCTCGCGGGCTCCGTCGCCGGCATTGGCAGGAACAGGCGGAAGCCGGTCTCGATCTGGTCACCGTGAATGATTTCAGCCTCTACGATCCAATGCTCGATCTGGCCTGTGTGTTCGGAGCGGTGCCGGAGCGATTCGGGGATGCCTCGTCTCCGGTCACGCTGGACCGCTATTTCCGCATGGCCCGAGGCCGCGCCCGGAAGGACCTGCGGCCGGATGTGGCCGCGCTGGAGCTGACGAAGTGGTTCGACACGAACTACCACTATCTGGTGCCCGAACTCTCGCAGGACCAAGCCCTCCACTTTTCCTGGGACAAGCCAGTGAGGGAGTTGCGCGAGGCGCTCGACTCAGGTCATCGCGCCAAGGTGGTGCTCATCGGACCGGTCACCTTTCTGGCGCTTTCGAAGGGCTCCGGTGGTGATCCGCTTGATCTGTTGGAAAAGTTGCTGCCTGCATACCGTGACTTGCTGGCTGCCCTGGCCACCGGCGGAGCGGAGTGGGTCGAGATCGCCGAGCCGATCCTCGCCTCGAGGAAGGATGAAAGAATCTTGTCCGCCCTCGAACAGACGTGGTTGGATGACGGAGAACTACGCACGGTGCCGGGATTGAAGTTCCTCCTTTCCGTGGCCAATGGACCGATCGGCGTCGAGGCCCTGGAGCGTCTGGCCGCGCTGTCTTTCGATGGGCTTCATGTGGACGCAGTGAGGGGAGCCAGCGATCTGACGTGGCTGCTTCGACATTGGCCGGTGGAGCGGGTGCTTTCGCTCGGGGTCATCGATGGGCGAAGCATCTGGCGGGCGAATCCGGAGTCGTGGCGTGCGATCGTGGAAACCTTCCGTGACAGGCGTCCTGCTTCCACTCTCTGGCTTGGCAGTTCCTGTTCGCTTCAGCATGTCCCGCATGATCTGAAGGATGAGACGGCGATGGACCCCGGTCTGCGTTCGTGGCTGGCCTTCGCGAAGGAGAAGCTCGCGGAGCTTGGAACGATCGCATCGGGTGAGGTGCCGTTCGAGGCCTTGGCGGTTGCGGGTGCCGCCTTATCGTCGCGACAGCTTCATCCATCGGTGAGGATTCCAGAGGTGAGGGAGGCGGTTTCCTCGTTCGAGGCCGCCTCCGGGCGTCGCTCGACTCCGGTGGTCGGGCGCACCGCCCTTCAGCGGAAGTTGCTGGATCTGCCACTTTTCCCCACCACGAGCATCGGTTCGTTTCCGCAGACGGCGGAGATCCGTGCGCTGCGTGCGAGGCATCGCAAGGGAATCGAGGATGAGGCCTCCTATCAGTCCGGACTCGATGCAGCGCTGCGCGAGGTGATCCGTCACCAGGAGGAACTTGGCCTGGATGTGCTGGTGCACGGTGAATTCGAGCGCACCGACATGGTTGAGTTCTTCGGGGAAAAGCTCGAGGGCATCAGCGTCACGGCGAATGGCTGGGTGCAGAGCTACGGCTCGCGCTGCGTGAAGCCGCCCATCATCTGGGGGGACATCGTCCGACCGAAGCCGATGACCGTCGATGTGGCGGTCAGGGCGCAGGCACTCACTTCCAGGCCGATGAAGGGAATGCTCACCGGTCCGATCACGATCCTGCAGTGGAGTTTTGTGCGGGATGACCTCCCTCGATCCTCGGTGGCCATGCAGCTCGCGTTCGCCCTGCGGGCGGAGGTGGCGGATCTTGAGTCTGCCGGCATCCGCATCATCCAGGTGGACGAGCCTGGTCTGCGCGAGGGCTTTCCACTCGAGGCCTCGGCGCGGCAGGATTACCTCGACTGGGCGGTGCGCGCCTTCCGGGTCGCCACCTCTGGCGTGCGCGATGAAACCCAGATTCACACCCACATGTGCTATGCGGAGTTTTCGGATGTGGCGGAGGCGATCGCCGCGCTGGACGTGGATGTCATCACGCTGGAAGCCTCACGCAGCAAGATGAAGGCACTGGGGGCAGTGACCATGGGGGGCATCGCCTCCGAGGTTGGACCCGGGGTGTGGGACATCCACTCTCCCCGCGTCCCGGGAGTGGAGGAAATGGTGGATCTGCTGCGCCGTGCGGAAGCGGTCATTCCGGCGGAGCGTCTGTGGGTGAATCCCGACTGCGGCCTGAAAACCCGAGGCTGGGAGGAGACCCGCGCCTCACTGGAAAACCTGGTCGCGGCGGCGAGATGGCTGCGCGAGGAACATGCTCGTCGAGGAACGGTTCCAGCCCAGGAAATCCTTCGCGAGAACGCCGGGGCATTGTGAGTTTTGAGGAAGAGGGCTTAACCACAAAGATCGCAAGGAACACAAAGATCAAAGATAGTAGTTTCTTTCTTTGTGGTCTCTGTGTTCTTTGTGGTTAACCGATTCTAACGACGATTTCACGACTGAGTCTCAGGACACGGAATTCTCCATCTGTGTCCATCCTCTTCATCCGTGGTTCCCATCTTCCTTGATGCCTCCACGCCTGTGTGGCGCTTCTTTCTTGGAACATGGCACTTCACGCATGAATCGAGGCCGCAATCTCATCCGCCTTTTCCTGGCCGCAGAGTTCGCTGACGAGGGCGAGGCCGAAGTCGAGGGCGGTGCCGGCTCCACGTGAGGTGATGAGGTTGTCATCAATGATCACCCGCTCGCTGAAATCGGCTTCGGGCAGCTCGCTGGCGATTGCGGCGTGACCGGTGAAACGTCGTCCGGCGAGGATGCCGGCGTCCTTCAGGACCAGAGGAGCGGCACAGATCGCGGCGACGCGCTTGCCGCTGGTGTGGAAGATCGAGGCAATGGCGGCGGCACGGGCGTCTCCACGCATGGCGGTGACCCCTGGGCCACCGGGCAGCAGCAGGAGATCGAAGGAATCCGGCAGCGCGTTCTTCAGCAGCACGTCCGCGATCAGCCGCAGGTTGCAGCGGCCGGTGACGTCGATGCGGTCGAGGCTGGCCACCACGACTTCGATGCCGGCACGGCGGAGGAGATCAATCGGAGTGACGGCTTCGATTTCCTCGAAGCCATCGACCAGCAAACAGAGAACACGTGGGCGCATGCCGTGAAACTGGCACGTGCCCGGGCGGCATCAAGAACTCAGAATGTTAAACTGTGATTGGCGTTATGGACGCAGGAGCTTTCCCGTATCCTCAGGGGGATTGCCTTTTGCCTCACGGGTCATTTTCGCCCAGAGCTTGGTGGTGTTCTGCACGGTATCGCCACCGGTTTGCAGGAAGAATCCGTCGGAGATGGGGCCCGCATCGACATTGGTTGAAGGCGTCGAGTCGCCTGTGAACTTGGCGTTTAGCATCGGCTGCCACTTGCCTTCCAGGTCGAGCACCCAGCCATTGGAATAACTTGCACGGTGAACGATCTTGGCCGATTCAAAGTCGCGCCGGAAATCCTCGACGAAGGAGTAAAGCCCCTGAAGCGGGATGCCCTTGCTGTGAGTGCGGAAGGTGGCCATGAGACGCCACTTGTTCTGGGTTGGATCGAAGATATGTCCGGTGAATTCGGTGAACTCGCCGACTGGTTTCGCTTGTACGAAGAATTTGGTCGGCTTTCCGATTTCCCATTCGAAGGGCAGTTTCGACTGACCGCCGGTGCCTTCGCCTCCGAAGCGGCCATCGATGACGCCTTCGCCCTTCTCCAGCATGCCGACGCGTTTGTCCGCCGGAATCTGGTCGGGATGGGCCTTGAAATCGAAGGGATCGCCCGGCTCCCACACCGAGAAAATGGCGATCTTTTTCCCGTCTCCGAGGTCCTGGATTCCGAAGTAGCCCATGTCGAATCCGAGGGCGCAGAAGTAGGTGCCAGCGGAGGTTTTCTCAGGCCGGACCTCAAGATAAGCGGCTTTCGCTTTCGGAGTTTGGTAGCCAAGGTGGATCGAGCGACACTGGCGCTTCATTAGCTCTGCCTCCCTTCTGGCCTTCGCTTCGGCCTTGGCCTTCTTGGCGGACTCATCCGCCGGGGGCGCAGCAGGCTCGGCGTGGAGGGAGAAGGCGGACAACAACAGGGGTAGAAGAAGGCGTAGTCTCATAAGCGGAAAAGGAACGCGCTTCGAACGCAGGGGCGTTCGTTCATCTTTCAGCCCACCGCAGTTTCGCCGGACTGCTGCGCGGATTGTCGCGACGCTCCTCCGGGCTCGCGATGATGACACCCTCGCTGATCGAGGTGTAAAGGCCCTCGCGCAATCCCGCTTCGAAGGACTTCTTCACCCGTCGATCCTCGCCGGAATGAAAGCTCAGGATCGCGACTCGGCCGCCGGGTTTCAGCGCTTCGGGAATGGAGCGAAGGAAGGTATCGAGTGCAGTGAACTCCTCGTTGACCGCAATTCTAACAGCCTGGAAGACGCGACGCACGGTGAGGTCGATGGTGTCCGGATCGAGTCCAGGCAAGGCACTGCGGATGGCATGGGCGAACTCCACGGTGCTCTTGAAAACGCGACCTGCCAGGGCTTCTGAAAGCCTGCCAGCCCGTGGTTCATCGGCGTTTTCCTCGAGGGCCAGTGCGAACTTTTCCGGCTTGGTGCGTTCGATCCACTCACTGGCCGAAAGCCCGCGCTGGGGATTCATGCGCATGTCGAGTGGGCCGTGGTGCTTGAAGGAAAAGCCGCGCGTGGGGTCGTCGAACTGCATCGAGGAACAACCGAGATCGGCATAGATGAAATCGACTCCGTCGAGCTGTCGGGCCGCGAGGACCTTGGTGAGTCCGGCGTAGTTCGAGCGCACGGCCTCGAAGGCGCTTTCCCCATATCCGGCCGCGCGGATGCGGGCCTCGGTGCGGGGTTGTTCGATCGGATCGACGTCGAAGCCTAACAGCTTTCCGTTTGGCTGGATGTTCTCCAGGATGCGCAGCGCATGACCGCCGTGACCCAGGGTGGCATCGACTCCGGTCATGCCTGGGGAAAGCTTCAGGGCCGTCAGGCTTTCCTCGACCATGATCGGCACGTGCGAGCCCGCCGGGGTCTTGCCGGAGGCCAGGACCTTCGCCACCGTTTCGGGATACTTCTCCGGCGCATGCTCCTTGTATTTGTCCTCGAAGCGACGCGGATTCTTGCCCGAGTAGCGTTTTCGGCGGGGCGGGCGCGGCGTTTCGCCGGTGGGGGAGTCACTCACAGTTCGTTGTATTTCCGGTTGTTGCCGCGTGACTTCTCGACCGGGTAACGAGTCTCGTTGTGCTCGAGTTTCCGCTCCATCACCTCGCCGAGCTGGAAGCCGAGGTTGTCCGCCAGTTCGAACAGCAGGATCGCCACGTCTGCGATCTCTGAGGCGATTTCGTCACGTCGGGTGTCGACACGCTGCTCGATCTGGTCCGGCTGCTGCCAGACGAAGTGCTGCATCAGCTCGCCAGCCTCGGCGGAGATGGCCACGGAAAGATCCTTGGCGTTGTGATACTGCCGCCATTCGCGGGCGTCGACGAATGTCTGAATCCGTGCGGTGAGGGTCGAGATCGAATCGGACATGCGGGAGGATTGGTCAGGGAAGGCCAGCACGGAAGAGCAAAAGTGGCTGGCGATTGAGCGGCCCGGATCACTTTCCAGTGGCGCACCGGGCCGGATCTTCTACCCTGCGTCCATGTCAGAGGGTTCCATTTCCCGTCGCGCTGTCTTGAAGCAGACCTTCTGCTTCAGTGCGTCCCTGCTTGCCGGGAGGTCGCTGGCTACCGCTGAAACGCCGCCTGCTCCGGGAGCCAGTCATTTCCTGATGATCGGAGACTGGGGCTGGAATGGTGACCTGCAGGGCCAAAGCGCCGTGGCGAGGGCGATGGCACGCCATGTCGGCGATGCGGGATGGAAGCCGGAGGCCTTGTTCCTGCTCGGGGACAATTTCTACGGCCCATTCAAGGGCGGCACCGACTGTCCGCGTTGGAAAACCCAGTTTTCCGAGATGTATCCGAAGTCGGTCTTCCCCGGCCCCTGTCACGCGATCCTGGGAAACCATGATTACGATGACGAGCCGGTCGCCAAACTCGCCGCCGAACTCGGTTATGCCAAGGCGCATCCCGGCACCCGCTGGAACATGCCGGCGAAGTGGTATCGCCTTGAACTCACCCAAGGCGGAAAGCCGCTGGCCTCTGTCCTCATGCTCGACAGCAACTACCACAACAGCGTGGCCTCGCTCACTCCAAAGGAAAAGTCGGAGCAGCTCTCGTGGCTGAAGGCGGAGCTGGAGAAACCCCGGACCGCCCCGTGGTTGGTGGTCATGGGACATCATCCGCTCTACAGCCGCGGCAAGCATGGCGACAATCCGGAGATCAGCGCCGACTGGGACGGACTTTTTCGAAAGCACAAGGTCCACTTCTATTTCGCCGGCCACGATCACGATCTCCAGCACCTGGAGTTCGAGAAACATCCGACCTCCTTCGTGATTTCCGGAGGAGGTGGTGCCCATGTCCGCAAGCCGGAAGACGACGGTCGTGGACCCTTTGCCGAAGGCGTCCATGGCTTCACCCATCTTGAGATCACCCCGCAGCGCTTTGTGGTCCGGCACCTTGATGCCAACCGCAAGGTGCTCCACGCCTTCGCCAAGCTACCCGACGGCAGTTGGTCACCGCTCTCCTGAGAACCTATCCACTCCCCCCATGATACGCTCCCTCATCCTCGCGCTCATCGCGAGCACCTCACTACTGAACGCCGCCGAAGAAGCTGAATGGATCCAGCTCTTCAACGGCAAGGATTTGACCAACTGGGTTCCCAAGGTCCGCGGCTGCCCGGTTGGCGAGAATTACCGTGACACCTTCCGCGTGGAGAACGGGGTCCTCAAGATTTCCTACGACAAGTATCAGAAGTGGGAAAACCGCTACGGCCATCTTGTCTTCAAGCGCAAGTTCGCGAGCTACCGCCTCCGCTTTGAGTACCGTTTCACCGGCAGCCAGATCGACCTTGGTCCGATCTGGGCGGTGCGCAACAGCGGCATCATGATCCATTGTGAGTCCCCGCAGACCATGGAGATGAATCAGGACTTCGCCACCGGAGTCCAGGTGCAGTTGCTCGGCGGTATCGGCAAGGGTGCCCGCCCCACCCTCAACGTCTGCACCTATGGCACCCACGTGATGAAGGATGGCAAGATCCTGCCCGGCCATTGCAACAACTCCACCTCCAAGACTTATGATGGCGATGTCTGGGTCAGTGCGGAAGTCGAGGTCCACGGCAATCGTTCGATCAAGCACTTCGTTGAGGGCAAGGAAGTCATCTCCTACGAAAAGCCCAGTCTCGATGAGAAGGACCCTCACGCCAAGGAACTCATCACCGCCACGGGAAGCAAGGAACTCAGCGAGGGCAGCATCGCCATCCTCGCCGTCAGCCACCCCGTCGAGTTCCGCAAGATCGAGGTGCTGATGCTGGAGGAAAAGTGAGGCCTCAGCGCTTCGGCTGCTCGCTCATCCACGTGTAGAGCATCACCCACAACGACAAGGCCAGGCCGAACAACGGGATCTGTAGTAGCGAAGGCAGCGAGTAGAGGATCGATACGATCGGAATCCACACGCCCCAGGTCGCAAACAGCGTCGGCACCACCGTGTCGCGATAGTAGCGGGCTGTTAGAAACACCCTGGTCCCGGCGAAGCGGTAGCCGCGGTTCTTCCAGTCATAGAGCCACGTGGTGAACGGCGCGGCGAAGATGGGGTTGTAAAGGAACTGATCGACCAGCACCTTCTTCGCGACGATGGGAAAGGTGGCCTCGGCTCCGAACCAATCGGCCTGGCTTCGGTAGAAGAAATCCACCACCAAGCCCATGAAGCACCAGAAGGGAACGGAGAACAGCAGGTTCGCGAGGTTCCTGCGGGCGAGGCGGCCTTTCTGGAACACGCCGATCCGCAGCAGTTCGGGAATCAGTGCCCCGGCGACGATCGACGAGAGCGCCGTGTAGCCATAGCCCCAGGCCGACTTCACCCGCGCCAGCCCATCCAGCCAGAGCTGCATCGGCGGGTGAAAGTAGTAGGCCAGCAGCATCGCCAGCATCAGCGACTGCACGATCAAGCCCGGCACCACATTCGCCCGAGCCGCCCGCAGGCCGGACGACCATGGGGCCTCGCGAAGTGGGGTGGGGGATGAGTTGGCCGACAAGGTGGTCACAGCCTGTCGGCCCGGTGGCAGGCGTTCAAGTGGGAAGGAGTCCTGCCCTGACTTCCTCAGGAAATCAGGGCATCAGCCTCACTCGGCCTTCGCCGATTCGATGACGACGGGTTCGTTGGGGACGTCCTTGGACGGGGCACTCATCTTTTCACCGCTGACCGGGTGGCGCATGGTGAGGGTGGCATTGCCGGTGGGGACGGCCTTGATCTTGTCCACCACGTCCATGCCTTCGACAACCTTGCCGAAGACCGCATAGCCACCGTTGTTGGGGTAGTCGAGCATGGCGTTGTCCACGACGTTGACGAAGAACTGGCAGGTGGCGCTGTTGAGGTCGTTGGTGCGGGCCATGGCCACGGTGCCTCGCTTGTTGGAGAGGCCGTTCTGGCCCTCGTTCTTGATCGGCTTGTCGGTGGTCTTTTCAACGAGCTTGCCGTTTTCCAGTGCAAAGCCTCCGCCCTGGATCATGAACGAAGGGATGACCCGGTGGAAGGTGGTGCCGTCGAAGTGCTTTTTCTTCACGTAGCCGAGGAAGTTCTCGACGGTGATCGGGGCCTTCTCGGCGTTGAGTTCGATCACGAAGTCTCCCTTGTTGGTCTTGAAGCGGACCTTTTGAACCTTGGCGGCGGCCTTGGCATCAGGAGCGGGTTTTTCATCCGCCGTCTGGCTGAATGCGGTCAGGGGAAGAAGGGCGAGGGCGAGGAGGGTGGCGAATGGTTTCATCGAGTCGTGTTTTAAGCGAGGGACCGGCGGGGTGCAAGCGGAGGAAATGACAGGTGATCGGTGGACAGGGATCAAGGATCGGTGGAGAGTCTGGCCAGCGCTCGCTGCTCCACTCTTCTCCTCGTGCGAAAAATCATCCACATCGACATGGACTGCTTTTATGCGGCGATCGAGGAGCGGGAGAATCCGTCGTTGAAAGGAAGGCCGGTGGCGGTGGGCGGAGAGAACCGCCGCGGGGTGCTGACGACGGCCAACTATGCGGCGCGGAAGTTCGGCTGTCGGTCGGCGATGCCGGTGTTCAAGGCGCTGGAGCTGTGCCCGCACCTGATCCTGCTGCCGGTGCGCTTCGATCTGTATCGGGCGGACAGCGCGAGGATTCGGGCAATCTTCGGGCGGTTCACGGACTTGATTGAGCCGCTGTCGCTGGACGAGGCCTATCTGGATGTTTCCCATCTTCAGAGCAGCGGGGCAGCGATCGCGCGCGAGATCCGGGCGCAGATCCGGGAGGAAGTGGGGCTTTCCGCATCGGCCGGGATCGCGCCTAACAAGCTGGTTGCGAAGATCGCGAGCGACTGGAACAAGCCGGATGGCCAGTTCGAGGTGCTGCCCGAGGAAGTGGATGCCTTCATGGCGGGCCTGCCGGTGGGACGATTGTGGGGAGTGGGAAAGAAGTCGCGCGAGCAGTTGTCGGCGCTGGGCGTGGAGACCTGCGCGGATCTGCGGAGGTTCGACAAGATCGAGCTGGCCCGGCGTTTCGGCAAATGGGGGCTGGAACTCTGGAGCCTCTGCCGTGGGATCGATGAACGCGAGGTGAGCCCGAACCGCACGCGGAAGTCGCTGGGATCCGAGCAGACTTTCTCGGAAAACCGGGTGGCGCTGGTGGAGCTGCTGGCTCCGATGCGAGAGCTGCTGGTCGGCCTGAAGGAGGACCAGGTGCAGCATCACGCGGACCGGGTCATCAAGTCGCTGGTGGTGAAGCTGAAGTTCGCCGACTTCGAGCGGACCACGGCGGAGCGGGCGCATCCGGTGATCGAGGAGGAGGTGTTCGAGGAGCTTCTAGCAGAAGCGTGGAGTCGAGGGAACGGTCGTGCGGTGAGGCTGATCGGCGTGGCGCTGCGCTTCGAGGATCCGGACGTGCCGGAGCAGATGGAGTTTTTCGCCGCGCCCTAACAAACGCGATCACAGAGCTCCGAAGCGGCGATGCCTGCGGGTGTATTCGGCGACGGCTTCAAAGAGGTCGCCTTGGCGGAACTCCGGCCAGAATTTTTTCACGATCACGATCTCCGAGTAGCTGATCTGCCAAAGCAGGAAATTCGAGACGCGCAGCTCACCGGAGGTTCTAACAAGAAGGTCCGGATCGGGAATGCCGGCTGTGCTGAGGCGCGAGGCGAAGAGCGTGCAGTCGATGTCCTCCGGCTTGATCGTTCCTGCTGCGGCATCGGTGGCCAAAGAGCGTGCAGCGGCGACGATCTCCTCTCTCGCACCGTAAGAGAGCGCGAGGACGAGGGTGAGCGACTTGTTGTTTGCGGTCTTCTCCTTGAGCTTCTCCAGGCGTTTGCGGGTGGAAGCGGGGAGACGCTCGATCTGACCGATGGCCTCCAGTTTGACATCCTGCCGCATCAGGTCCTTGCCACGCTCATCGAGGAAGCGGTCGAGCAAGGCCATGAGCGCCTTCACCTCGGCTTCCGGGCGGTTCCAGTTTTCCGAGGAAAAGGCGTAGAGCGTGAGATACTCGACGCCGAGTTCCTTGCAGGCATCCACCACCTCGCGCACCGATTCAGCTCCGGCGCGGTGGCCTTCTCGTCGCGGCAGTCCGCGGTCCTTGGCCCAGCGGCCGTTGCCATCCATGATGATGGCGATGTGACGGGG
>JAIYDT010000141.1 GCA_027487355.1 Verrucomicrobiaceae bacterium | reverse complement strand
GGCCCTCCGCCATTCGAGTACATCTCGGAGCTGATCGACGAGAGCATGTCCTGCTCCGGCCACAGATCGACCATCCGCAGGTGGTCCACGATGAAATTGCCCGCACAAATGATTCCACGTCGTTTCATCCGATCATTGCCAGGGATTCATCGATGCCCGCACCCTCGTGCACCATCGCCATCAACGCGCGGACGATGCCCGCGGGATTGGGGTGCTGGATGATGTTTCGTCCGTAAACGATGCCCCGCGCGCCCTGCTGCATGAGCCCCTGGGTGCGGGTGAGGATTTCCTCGTCACTGACCCGGCCGCCACCGCGAACGAGTACCGGAATGTCGGCGGCGGCCTCGATGACCTTGTGATAGCGATCCACATCGCTGGTCGGGTCGGCCTTGATCACATCCGCGCCGAGTTCCACCGCCTGGCGGACGAGGTGAACGATCTTCGTTTCATCGCCATCCACCATGTAACCTCCCGCCTCGGAGTTGGGACGGAAGACCAGTGGCTCCACCATCATCGGCATGGCGTAATGATCGCTCTGGACCTTGAGGCGGTGGATGTTCTCGATGCAGCGCTCGGTCACGTCCGGGGCTCCCGGGATCTGGAAGAGATTCACACAAACGCACGCGGCATCAAGCCGCACCGCCTGAAGAATGGCCTCCTCGATCATGCTGCTGTAGCGGGCGGCTGGAAGTGACTCTCCATAGACATTCGCCGTGTCCATTCGAAGGACGAGCCGCGGCTTCTGATGGCCCGGCAGATCTTGCAGGTGTCTTGCCTGACCAGTGGTGAGTTGGATTGCATCCGGTCCCGCCGCGACGAGGGTGGCGACGGTCTTGCGGATGTCCTCGATGCCGGTGAGGAAGCCGGGCTGGTTGAAGAACCCATGATCGACCGCGACGTCAAAGCATCGGCCGGACTGGGCGTTGAATAGTCGGTTGAGGCGGTAGCTCTTCATGGATGGTTTCAGTGGATTCCCAAAAGGTGGCGGATCGTGAAAAGCTCCAGACCCTCGTAGTCACGGGCGTCGATGTACTGCTGCTGCTCCTTGAGGTCCAGCGAACGGACCTTTTCCACCAAGTGCAGGAAAATCTCACGACTTGAAGTCAGGTGGGCGGTGACCGGGTTCCCGGCCTGCGTCCGCATCGCCTTGACGTCGAGCCCCACGAATTCGCCACGGCTTCCATAGAGGTTCTCCTCAAGCACCCGCACCTGGTTGAAGGCACCTCTCAGGTTCGCGGCTCCGAAGTTCTTGTCCTGATCGTATTTCAGGCCGTTCTGGTCGTTGAGGTGAACGCTGGCGAGCTTTCCATGGGCGATCGCGAAGGCCATCTCGTCCGAGGGATCCAGGCCGGCGAGGAGGGCGTGGGCGGTCTCGATCAGTCCCTTGACGCGGACGGGATCCTTCGACGCATAGGCCAGGGACACCGCGTGTCCAATGGTGGGGACGTAGGCGTGATCGCAGGGTTCGTTCGGCTTCGGTTCGATCCAGATTTCGATCTCCTTGTCGTGGTCGAGGATCGCATTGATCGCTTCAAGGATCCGCTGGTAGGCGGTGACGGCATTTTTCGATTCCCTCAGCGAGGTGCCTTCGCGGGCCAGCCACAGGACGATGGCCTTGCTGCCCACGGCCCTGGCGATGTCCACGGTGCGAAGCGTCCGATCCAGGGCATAGCGGCGGTCGGCAGCGGAGTTCGAGGTGTAGCCTCCGTCGATTGTTTCCGGCGAGAACCAGAGCCTCGGCGCGACAAATTCGGGAATCAGCCCCTGGTTGCCGAGCATCGTTCCCACCTGCGTGGCCTTGGCCAGGATCTGTGGTCCGGAGAGTTGGTCGAGATCCGGGACGACATCATCGTCGTGAAGCTGCACGCCTTCAAAGCCCAGTGGCCGGTAAAGGGCGAACTTCGCCTCATGATCGTAGGCTGCGCGGGTGGCCGGGCCGAAAGGGTCCTTGCCCTCGCAGATGTTCCAGGGGCCAAAGGAAAAACGGTATTCGGTGGAGGATGCCATGATTGACGTAGGATCAGTGTAAGGGAGAGAGGAGGCGGACCTCTACGCATCTCAACTCAAAATCTGGCACTATCGTCTCAGAATCTTCGAACTTGGGCGGAGATTTCCGGAAAGATCGTCACTGCCCATGGCGGGTGGAGTGGACGGGGCCATGGCAACTCAAGGAGCCTTGGCGGATCAGACCAAAGGAAGCAGGGCGGAGACGAAGGCTTCCGGTTCCTGCCATGGGGAGGGGACTCCCTTCGGTTTGGAACCTTTGGCTGCCGAGCGGATCGTTCGCCGGAACTCCGAAGGACTGCATTTCATTTCCCGGCGGAAAACCCGATTGAAAAACGAGACCTGGGGAAACCCGCAGGCGAGGGAGATATCGAGGATCGTCTGCTCGCTATCCTCAAGCCTCCGGCAGGCGGCCTGCAGCCTCAATTGGTTCAGGAAGCCGCTGTAGCAATGACCGGAGTGCTTCTTGAACTGGCGCGCAAAGGTGGGCCGGCTCATCCCGGTCAACTTGAGAAGATCCTCCAGCCGGACCTCCTCCTTGAAGTTCGCGATCAGGAAGCGCACCGCTCTGGCCATCTCCTCCTCATGGGGGGATTCATTCGGAAGGTTGAAGGCGCTTGCAGAGAGCTGTTTCAAATCGCGACCCGACGCATCTCCCAGCCGGGCAAGGATGATCAACAGGATGCCCAATCGGGCGGCTCCGCTGTTCCGGACCAACTCCTGCATGAGTTGGGAAATGACCTGGGCCGCCTTGCCCTGGATGGCCAGCCCGTGGCAGGCCCGCTTGAACAGGTCGCGCGCCACCTCGTTTTCCGGAAAGCCCCAGAACGCATGGTCCTCGGGAAAATGGAACTGAAGCGAGATCCCCTTCGATACCCCCTTGGTGTGCCAGTAGTGCGGCAATCGTTCCCCCAGGAGAACGAGGTCGCCATCCGTGAATGGGCCGATGTCGTCGCCGACAAATCGCGTTCCTTGTCCGCGGAGGATCAGTGTCAGCTCGATCTCCGTATGAAAGTGCCAGCGATTTCCAGCACCCATGATGCGCTCGCTGTGATCAGGTGCGATCACCGAGTCAACCTCCCCAAGGCTCCTGTCCCATTTCAAAAGGCGGAACGAATGTCCGGAAGGAGGCAGGATCTTCTCACGAATACCGCTCATCTGGCGTCAATGGGACAGGTTTCGTGCTTCGTGTAAAGTGGCAGGGCCCCTCTGGCAATCGAGTGGCACATCGCAAGAGGGAACCCGGGGCTTGATTCAAGCTTCAGATGGTCACTCGGTGGCCTGCCCCAAGCGAGCGGGTGAAGCACCCGGGAACAGGGATGATGCACGGCATCGCTCACGAAAGCGCAGCGCCCGAAGCCTTGACAGGACTTGCCTTGGAGGACTTTCCGGCCAACAGGTCAGGGGAAAGCGTGCAGGTCGGCCTGAAGGATTCGGTACTGTCCGAAAGTGTTCTATTGAACATTCATTGGCGGTATGCTTCCGTGCCCGGGTGACGGGAACGATCGACGAACTGCGGCGGCAACTGAGGGAACGGTTTCCTCAGGCGCAGGTGGCGTGGCAGGAGCCGGTGGAGGAACCGGTGGTGTCGGCGTCTCCGTTTTCGGCGGAGACTTTTCCGCCGGGGGCGATTTCGGAGGTGATTCCGTCCGGCAAGGAGTCGGGGCTGGGCCTGCTGTTGGCGGGGTTGATGGGGGAGCCGGAGGATTTTTCGCCCTTGCCCTCGTTCATTCTGATCGACGGGGGCGATGGCTTCGATCCCTCGTCACTGAGCGAAACGGCCTGCTCGCGACTGCTGTGGGTGCGTTGCGGTTCGGCCATGGACATGCTGAAAGCCGGTGACCTGCTGGTGCGGGATGGAAACGTGCCCTTTGTCCTGCTCGATGCCTCGGGGCTGGCGGCGCGGGATTTGCGGGCAATCCCGGCCTCGGCGTGGTGGCGCTTGAAGCAGGTGGCGGAGCGCACCGGCTGTCGGATCGTGGTGTTGTCGGCCTTTCCCCTGGTGCCCTGTGCGAACCTGCGGCTGTCGGTGTCCGCCGGGCTGACGCTGGAGGATTTCGACCTGCCGCGATCCGAACTCCTGTCGCGACTGCGGGCGGTGCCGGAGCGGATTCGTCGTGTGACCTGATCCCATGTTCGCCGCCCTCCATTTGCCGGATCTGCCGGTCGTCGCGGCTCTGCGGGTTTCTCCCTCGGAGCGTGGGCGACCGTGCGGGGTGGTGGCTTCGCTGGGACAGCTCGACGAGGGCAAGGTCCAAGTGCCGCTGATTGCGGTGAGTGCGGAGGCGCGCTCGGTGGGGATTTCCTCGGGCTGGCCGCTGAGCCGGGCGCTGGTGCGTTGCCCGGATTTCCGGGTGCTCGCGCGGGAGCCGGATCGGGAAAGGCACTTGCTGGCAGAACTGATCGAGCTGGCGGAAACCCTGACGCCGGATCTGGAAATCAGCTCGCCCGACACCCTGCTGCTCGATCTTTCCCGGACCTCATCGCGACGCCTTGAGGCCCTTCAAGATTTCATGCTCGTGGATGCCGTGGTGGTGCACGCACGTGCCATGACTCCGGACCTCGCCCACCTCGCAGTGCGGCATGAGCCGACACGCGGAACGATGCTGACGCAGGCAGCCTTGGCGGGACTGCCGCTCGGGGTGCTGGGCACGCTGGCGGGAAGCGAGGTGCTGCTTTCCATGCTCGGGCTGTGGGGG
>JAIYDT010000420.1 GCA_027487355.1 Verrucomicrobiaceae bacterium | reverse complement strand
GGACTGAAACTCGAAGGCACCCTGCCGATCACCACCGCCACCGGATCGACGGAGATCAAGAGCGATCCCTTCGAAGTGAAACCGGGCACGAAGGTCACCTTCACCTCCACCAAACTGCCGACCGAACGCAGCCTGACCGTTGATAAATCCGGCAAGCCCGACTGGGGCGACGATCCCTTCCAGATTTCCTTCAAGAGCGACCGCAAGTTCGAGGAATTCGCCAAGATCGCCTTCACCACCGCCGACGGAAAGTCCCTCGAATCCTCGCGCGGCGGCTCCAGCAGCATGACGATGATGGGCAAGACCACCGCCGAGGTCAGCTACAACTTCAAGCAGAAGGCCGACAAGCTGGTCATCGTCCTCTCCGCCTGGACCGGCTTTGAATCAAAGCCCCTGAAGATCTCCCTCTCGGCTGGGGATGCGAAGTGAGGGACGCGCGAGATCCTCACTCGTTCATTTCATCATCCGAACTGACTTCATAGCCCATGCTTCGATAGGCCGTCATACGCTTGCGAAACATGGATGCAGTGAGTAGATGCTACGGCTCCACGTAATCATAAATGCGGATCTCGGATTGGAGAGACGAATGAGTTCCGGAGGAAACCACTCGCCACCTAACAGAACCGCCTCGATTCCGGAGAGGGCGCTTTTTGCCGGAATGCCGATCTTCGGACCGAATGCCAGCCCTCCTGCGGCTGCCTATCGCAGCAAGGCACCCATTTCGGCGAGAGCATCCGATTCGGTGTGCCGGCCCCAAAGTCCGTCCTGTGCCAAAGGTTCCGGAATGCAGGGCATGGTGATCCGCGATGGTGCTGGCATGATCGCTCGCAAGGGCGCCGCCAGGTCTCCGGGAATGAAGAGGGAGCCATCAGCTCCAGCGGGATAGAAGAAGGGCAGGAACTGCAGGTGATCCGTTGACCTCCAAGAGTGGCGGTTTAGGGCATGATTCGGAGGGAGGTGGAACGAGGCGTCACAGCCGTATCTTGAGCGAAACTGCATGGGGTGGTGCAGGTGGCCCGGGTCATGAACAGCTTCGATCACCGCCAGTCGTCCGATTTCGTCCAAAGTATTCCACGCCGCCAGCAAGCCAGGGCCGGAAAGCGCGGCGTTGATTCCATCGATCCTGTCGGCCTTCCGGGTCGTCTTTGTTCCGGGCACGAGGAACAGGAGCCGATAGCGGAGATGATCGACGGTCAGTTTCCACAGGGTTTCATGAAGCGTCACCTTAGGGGTAAGTCTTGCGGCTTCCCACGTGGATTTCAACCGCTTCGGTCCGCCTGTCCACCGACTTGTCAGACGGAGGGATTCCCGGCAATTTTCACCCGTATTGGACGTGTTTCAAACCACCAATGTCACACTCTTCCAAGCCCACCGTCGCCAGCTATCGCGAGTTCAAGGAATACCCGAAGATCGTCGCGGCCGTTTCACGCATCCTTGCTCGCCAATGCTTCGTCGCACCGGTCGCGCTTTTCGTGGAAATGGACCTGCTTCCCGCTGCGGATCTCGAACGCTGGAATCGCGGGCAGGTTCCCGTCCTCGAACGTGTGATCCGCTGCAACCTCAGCAAGGCCGGCAGCATCCTGCGACTGCTTCGCTTCCACGCCCACGACCTCAATCTCAAACCTTCCTTGACCGTCTATCAACACAAGGGCCACCGCCTCCGCTTCTCGCGCAGCGGCGACCCGAAGATTGAGGAAGCCTATTCGCAACACTTCGTGGTTGTTGGTCAGCACAATCCACACACCGATCCTGAAGCGGGATCGTGACTTCCGAGAAACGTTCCGCACCGGCAGGAAGACGAGGCCAGCAGCCTAGTCAGGGCGCGCTGCCCTCAATCCCCTCTGCCTCCTTAAGCGCCTTTTCTGCTGCCTTTTGATGCGGCTCGGCTTCTTCGGCGAGGTCGGCGGCGATGAGGAGTGCGGCCACCTCTTGCTTTTTGGCGGCGAAGGTGCGGAGGTCCTGGATGCGTTGGAGTAGCTCGGGGGTGCAAATGATTTGTCAGAGCATTTATGTGATCCAACGATTTTCTCGGGTTCGGGTGTTGATATCAGGTGGCTCGGTGGTCGTACTTGGGTGGGAACCTGACGGGGCTGATGTCAGGGGACATTCCGGGGTTCGGATCTGATGCGCCCAGTCTTTTCCACGTGCGGCTCGATCTCCGGATTCTGCGTGACTTGCGAGACTGCCCAGGCCACCAGCCGAACAGCTTGATCGGGGGAGAGCTGAGTTTTACCGTCAATTTACCCACAAGGGAAAGCAGTCGTCCTAGGCTGCGCCCATGATCCTCCGTGGACTCCAGTGGCTGGCGTGGCTCGCGTATCTTGCGGGCTGTCTGCTGATTCTCAACAACTCGATTCAGGACTATCTTCCCGGCGGGCTCGGGCTCTTCATTTCCGACAAGGGGGAGATCAGCGAGAGCGCGCTGTGGCGGGGCTCGCTTTACGTCCACATCGTCGGCGGGCTGCTCTGCCTCTTTGCCGCGCTGCCGCAGTTTTCGAGAAGCCTGCTCCGCCATCGCCCGTCGATCCACCGAATCGCCGGGCGGCTGTTTGGAATGAGCATGCTGATTCTTGTGAGTCCCACCGGCTTACATCTCGCGCTGCATGCCAAGGGTGGGTTTGTCGGGAAACTCGGGTTCCTCACTCTGGCCGTCGCGGGCTTCCACACCACGCTTGCTGGTTGGCGCGCGGTGCTGCCAAGGCATCGGGACCTGGAGGCCCACCGGGCCTGGATGACGCGCTCCTTCGCGCTGGCCGCCAGCGCCGTCACCTTCCGCGTCTATCACGCGCTCGGCTACCTCGCCGGCATGGAGGCGGAAAGCAGCTACGTCGTCTGCCTGTGGCTCAGCCTGCTCGGCAATCTGGCCGTCGCCGAAATCATCCTCCATCGCCGGAAGGCCGCCACGTTTCTTCTCCAACCCCAAATCGAACCATGAAAAAACCAACACTCGTCTGTCTGATCCTTGTCACCGGCCTGCTCGCCGCCGAACCGCTCATCCCTCCGATTCTCAACCAGGTCCCGACGTCGATCCCGGTCCCGCATGCGATGGCACGCATGGCTGTGGAAACGGAAATCGTCTCACGCCTCCGGCCATCCCTGCCCTCCTTCTCGCGGGTCTCGCCTCCGATCGTCATGCCGAGCTACCAGCAACTCGTGAAGGTGGGAGACGAGGAGCGGTTGCCGTTCTCGATTTCCATTTCCAATCATTTCCAATCCCAATCCGGTGTTTCCGGCTACGTGCGGCTCTCCGACAACGCGATCTTCATCTACCGCCCGGAAAAGACGGACCACATCCGCAGCACACTCGATCCCAGATTCGCGCCTGTGAAAGGAACGAAGGTCGGAGCGGACACGCAGACCTGAACCAATGTGCCCGGAGAGTTCTCGTCGTTTATCCTGCCTCGATTCCACCCCCGCTGCGCACTCGGGTAGAAAGCGGAAAATGCGCCGCTGACTTCGTCGATGAATGCTGAGATTCCAGCGGCGCATCAGATGCCCGGGATCGTGTTCACGCCAGTGAGCCCGAAGAGCGGTGCAGCGGCGAGGAAGTGCCGGTCATTGGAATGGACTTCGGTGAAGCCATGTTCGGCGGCGCATGCAAGATGGAGGGCGTCAGCGGCCCGGAGATGAGTGCTGGAAGGGGCCGAACGAAGGGTGCTTTCCAGGCGGAGCATGATCGAGTCGGTGAGTGGGAGAACTTCGACCAAGCCACTTCGAATGTCCGCTTGAAATTGGGATTCGAGGGATTTCAGAAGGACTGGGGAGTCCCATCCTTCGCGACGTTTACGCAACAGAATGGAGGCGAATTCCGCCCGTCCGTGCCAAGCGGTGGCGATGCGTTCAGTTTTCGCCAGCAAATGCTTTACCGCCTCATGCCCCGGTTCGGTCGAGTAGACACGGTAGAGGTAGGTGGTGTCAAACTAGAGCATCTTCGCGAGAGGAGCGGTCTTCGGAGATCATCTGGGTGGAGTCGGTTCCACCGGAGAAGGCTCCGGCCTTTAGGGCGGCCTCGTACGCGGGAAGAAGTTTGCGCCTTTCCATGAAGGACTGGCCTGCTGCCGGGCTGGGGGAAACAGGCTCCAGTTCCTTCGTCAAAGACGTGAGGACGATTTGCTTGAGCGTCTGGCCGGTCTCGATGGCGCGGATTTTTGCCTTCTTGTAGAGGCTTTCCGGGATATCGATAGTGGTTTTCATTTGGACACCATACGGGAATATGGTTTCACGTCAATCCGTGGTTCCTTCTGAAATGTGCCCCGACTGTCTCAGTCGGGTTCACTGACTTAACTTCCGGCTGAGACAGCCGGGTCACGTTCGATGGCATCTGCCTCCTTAAGCGCCTTCTCTGCTGCCTTCTGATGCGGCTCGGCTTCTTCGGAGAGGTCGGCGGCGATGAGGAGTTCGGCGACTTTTTGCTTTTTGGCGGCGAAGGTGCGGAGGTCCTGGATGCGTTGGAGTTGCTCGGGGGTGAGAGCGGGTTTTGGTGGCGGGGCCTGGCCGCTGAGGTGGCGGGTGGCGCGGGTGTTGAGGGTGAGGAGGCCGGTTGCGGCGAGTTGCTGGATGGCGGACCAGGTGGACTCGTCGATGATCTGAAGCTTGGGGACGTTGCCACGCCAATCAGTTTGGTGGAACAGGACCGTGGCGGCTACACTGCGGGTGGGGTCGCGCAGGACGGTGAGGAGGACCGGAGTGGCGTCGCCGGGGAGGATGGCTTCCTGGCAGTGGACGAGGTTGTCCCCCATGAACTTCTTGGCACGTTCGGCGAAATGAAGGGAGGGATCGGCGGGCGGGAGTTTCTGGGGGGGCTGGCCTTGCGGGACGATGCTGAGGATCTGCTGGAGGCGGGCGAGGTTGGCGTCGGCACCGCGTTTGAGCTTGGCTTCGGAGAGGGATTTCTCGGTGCCGTCGAGGACGCCTTCCGCCAGGGTCATCTTGTTGGC
>JAIYDT010000046.1 GCA_027487355.1 Verrucomicrobiaceae bacterium | reverse complement strand
TCATAAAGCAAGCGGGCGTCCGATGGATTTGCGGCGAACGCCTTGTCATAACAGTTCCGGGCCTTTCGTGCATCATGACCGATATTGAAACTGCCGATCCCCAGGTTGCGCCAGACGATGGAGAATCCTGGGTCGAGCGCGGCCGACGATTCCCAGTGCCGCATTGCCTCCTCATGACGGCGGCGATCGTAAAGCAGGTTCCCAAGATAGTAGGGCGCGCGAGCATCCGCCGGATTTGTGGTGATCGCCGACTCAAGGATTTCAATTTCCTCCAGACGAGCGGGAAAGCAGTAATCTGCGGACGCCTTCGACGCCCTCCTGTAGCATTTCAACGCTGCCTTCTGATTCCCGCACTTCGCATGCAGCCAACCGAGCGTGTATCCGACCAATGGCAGCGCGCCGAGGCTTTGGTCCGGGAGGTCGCGGGACCGGATCTCGACATTCTCTAACAGATTGATCGCTTCCTCCATCCATCCAGCGCGTGCAAGATCATGGGCAAGGTCGAGTGCAGCCTGGGCGTCGCCCTTGAATTTCCTGCCGGCAAGCACGCGGGTCCAGCCGTCGAGAGGATCGAGCGCGGCGGTTTCCTTGAGCAGCGCATTCGACTCCCGCTTGCGCTTGAGTTTCCGCAGCACAAGCACCTTGAGACTGCGGGCGCGGAGATGGTCGATATCGTGTCGCAGGGAAAGGTTCAGGTGTTCCAGCGCCGCCCGCCAGTGGCCACGACAGCAATCGATCTCGGCGATGGCGTGATAGCCCGCCGCCATCCACGCCTGGTTCCAACAGCCCTTGTAGAAGGCATCGTAAGCCTCGTCGTCGCGGTTCAGAAACCTAAGGGCCAGGCCGAGATGGTAGTAGGCCTCGCCATCGTAGGGATTCGCATTGCGACGGGTCAGGCGACCGATCGCGATGCGGAAATGCAGCTCCGCCACGCTGAATTCTCCACGCTTCAGATGCCAGAGGCCCAGCGCGTTGTTGCAGCGGGAATCCTCGGGGTCGCGCCGGATCGCCTCCCTCCAATAGTCGACAGGAGAGCGGGTCGCATGCCGATATTGATCGAGATGAAGTCCGGTGATGAAGAGTTCGTCAGCGCTGGATATATCCCCCGGGGCTTGAGGTTCGGTGGCCGCAGTCGGAATCTCCTCCATCACGCGGACTTTCGGCTGGTGGGAAATGATTTCCACGTCTTTGCGATCGGTGACGCGGAGGATGACCTCACCCATGGTCAATGGCTTCCGTCCCTGCGTGAAGGTTTCGGTGAAGGGCTTTCCAGGAGAGAGATCGATGGTGCGCGAATAGGCACGCTTCCCATTGGAGTGCTCGATCGTAATGACCGCCTTGGGGTAGGAGCGGGTGACGGCGACACCGAGGCTGACCTCCATTTCCCCCAAAGTCAGCCGCACCGCCGCGTCGAGGTTCGCATGATGCGCCGGGCCGATCTCGCGAATGGGATACCAATACTGGCTCCAGGTCTTCGTTTCCCCCGGCTGGAGGAAGCTGAAGTCGGGTTGGTTGTCGGTATAGACTCCGGCCATGATCTCGATGTAGGGAGGAAACTCCCCGTTCGACCTCGAGTCTGTTAGATTGCGGTCCCACGCATGGCCGAACTCGTGATTGCCCCAGGTCCACTGCTTTTTTCCGGGGGAAATGTGGTGGTTCGCGACATGAACGATGCCTGCCCGCTCGCGGTGATCGTAGCCACCGAAGAAGTCCTCCTTGCTGCCCATGCACATGTAGGACGTGGGGACCGGGATGTTCGCATAGAACGACAGATCGTTTGCGCCAGGCCCGCCGCTCCTTCCCCGCTCGCCATAGTCCACGCCGTAGTAGTGGCCCTGCGCCAGGGGATACTCGCTCATCGCCCGCTTCGCGTGGTCTGCCACAAAACAGACATCCGGCGGGAAAAAACTCTGATAGGCCTCATGCACTTCGGTGGCGACATTGGCCCACCACAGGAAGGTCTGCACAAAGGGCGTGCGGTTGTAGGCGCGCACGCGCAGCTCCATCGCCGAGCGACCCGGCCGCAGGCAGACGCCGTGCATTCCCTTCATGCGACACATCGGATCGTGGTCGCTGCACCACACCGTCACCGATCCATCGTCGCCCTTTTCAATCTCCACCTCCGTCGGAAGGAAGGTCGCGGGGCGATGATGCTGCGGCCAGTTGAACTCGATCCCGCCGGAAACCCAGGGCCCGGCGAGACCGACGAGGGCAGGCTTGATGACATCCTGACGGTAGATTGTGTCGTAGCCGTTGGTCTTGTCGATGATCCGATGGATGCGCCCGCCCAGTTCGGGGAGCACCAGCACCTTGAGATACTCGTTCTCGATCCAGATCGCCTGCCATTTCCGTTCCACGGGCGTTTCGGCGATCCGGTCGGTGAAGGGCAGGGGGTAGACCTTTCCGCTGCTACCCTGATAGACTCGCTTCTCCAGAAACATCGGGTTCCGGTCGGGCACGGCCGGAAGATAGGTCGGAAGAACGAGGGTTTCGGATCTGACTCTTACGGGTTTCATCGCAATGAAGGTAGCCTCAACCCCGTCCCGCTGACAATGGAGCGAAGAACCTTTTGATGGACGATCCCACTCTCTCTGGCGCTAGATCGATCCCAGCCATGAAACGCGAATTCAAGCGCGACGGATTCTCAAATCAGATCCAACAGGTCATTCCCGAGCCGATCCGGAAGCGGACAAGCCGGCACATCCTGGTCTCAGGCCTCCACCCCACCGACATCGGCTGGTACCCGCAAGCCCGCCAACATTTCCGAATGCGCCCAACCGGATGCGGCGAGCACATCCTGATCCTGTGCATGCGCGGCTGCGGCTGGTTTGAGATCGGTGGGACCCGCGGGTCCCTGCAACCGAACGAGGCTCTGCTGATCCCGGCCGGCACCCCTCATTCCTATGGCGCGAGCGACGACGATCCCTGGAGCATCCACTGGCTGCATTTCCTTGGGACAGAGGCTCCCCTTTTCCTCACCTTGCTGAAGCACGGTCACCCGGTGGTGCCCGTGTCCGGGGCTCTGGTTTCACGACTGGAACACCTTTTTCAGGAAACCTGTAAGACCTTGTCCGATGGCTTCTCGCAAGAGGGCATCATCTGCGCTTCCCAGTCGGTGCGGCACCTGCTCGCCCTCCTTTTCTTCAGAAACTCCTCGTTTCACCCACGCACCAAGGCCCCGCAGACCGAACGCATCGAACGCACTTTGCAATACCTTCGGGAACGGGTGGAAAAACCGCTCACCGTCGCGGAAATGGCGCGCGAAGCGGACTTGTCCGAAACCCATTTCGCAAGGCGCTTCCGGCAGCACACCGGATTCTCTCCGATGGACTATTTCATCCACCTGAAAATGCAGCGCGCCGCACGCTACCTCACGCTCTCAAACCTTCAGGTGAAGCAAATCGCCGCGCAACTTGGATACGAGGACGCCTACTACTTCTCCAGGCTGTTCCGGAAAATCATGGGGACCTCCCCGGCCGAATACCGAGCCACGAAGATCGGAGCTACAGGCTAGATGGCGATTGGATCATCGAGCCAGTCGTGACACCAAACAGAACAGAGAATGGAAGTTCGATTGAAAAAGTACGAGGACTGGGACTCGAACCCAGGAATAAGTTCGAGTCCCCCTGGTGCTTGGAAATGCTGATTTCCC
>JAIYDT010000492.1 GCA_027487355.1 Verrucomicrobiaceae bacterium | reverse complement strand
GACCACGGTGAGGACATTGACGATCACCAGGGTGTCGGAAGAACTGCCTGTGTAATTTGGATCGGTGACCACGGCGTTCACTGCATAGGTGCCTGGATTGATCGGAACGGTTGAAGACCCATTGTAGGTCACCTCTACGGACAGACCGGCCGGAGTGGTGGTGACGGACACCGGTTTGGCGCTTCCATCGTAGTTGGAGGTGAGATCGCCGAGACTTACCTGGGCGCTTGCCGGATTTACCGTTAGAGTTTGTGGGACGCTTGCTGCTGCGAGGTAATTGGTGTTGCCGGGCTGTGAGGCGGTGAGGGTGGTCGAACCGGCACCGACGATGGTCACCGTACTTCCGGAAACGGTTGCGACACTGGTGTTGGAGCTCGCGTAGCTGACGGGCAAACCAGAACTGGCGGTGGCACCAAGGCTGAAGGAAGTATCGCCGTAGGTCTTTGAGGCCAGGACGCCGAAGCTGATCGTCTGGGATGCCTGTCCCACGCTGAGCGTCTGGGGAACACTCGTCGCCGCGAGGTAGTTGGTGTTGCCGGGCTGTGAGGCGGTGAGGGTCGTTGAGCCTGCGCCGACGATCGTGACGGTGTTGCCGATGACCGTGGCAACTGTCGGGTCTGAGCTGGCATAGGAGATTGTCAGTGCAGAGGTCGAGGTTGCTCCAAGGCTGAAGGCGGCATCGCCGAAGTTCTTTGAAGCGAGCGTCCCGAAGGTGATGATCTGCGAGGCCTGACCGACCGTCAGCGTCTGAGGAACACCGGTTGCCGCGAGGTAATTGGTGTTGCCGGGCTGTGAGGCGGTGATCGTGGTCGAGCCCGCACCGACGATGGTCACCGTACTTCCGGAAACAGTTGCGACGCTTGTGTTGGAACTCGCGTAGCTGACGGGCAAACCTGAACTGGCGTTGGCACCAAGGCTGAAGGAGGTATCGCCGTAGGTCTTTGAGGCCAGGACGCTGAAACTGATCGTCTGCGACGCCTGATTGACGGTCAGGGTTTGTGGCACGCTCGTCGCCGCGAGGTAGTTGGTGTTGCCGGGCTGTGAGGCGGTAATGGTGGTCGAGCCCGCACTTACGAGAGTTACCGTATTTCCCGAAATCGTCGCGACCGCAGGATTCGAGCTCACATAGGTGATTGGCAGAGCGGAGGTCGTCGTCGCGCCGAGACTGAACGTGGCGTCGCCAAAGGTCTTCGATACGAGGGTTCCGAAGGTGATCGTCTGGGATGCCTGTCCCACGCTGAGCGTCTGGGGAACACTCGTCGCCGCGAGGTAGTTGGTGGTGCCGGATTGGGAGGCGGTGATCGTGGTCGAACCGGCACCGACGATGGTCACGGTGCTGCCGGAAACGGTTGCGACGGCCGTGTTCGAACTCGAATAGCTGACGGAAAGACCGGAGCTTGAGGTCCCAGTGAGGCTGAAGGCCGCATTCCCGAAGGTCTTTGCCGCCAGGATTCCGAAACTGATGGTCTGCGCGGCCTTCCCGACCGTGAGGGTCTGCAGGACACTTGTGGCGGCCAGGTAACTTGCATTGCCCGACTGCGAGGCGGTGATCGTCGTCGAGCCCGCACCTACGATTGTCACCGTACTTCCAGAAACCGTGGCGACCGAGGTGTTGGAACTCGAATAGCTAACGGGAAGTCCGGAGCTGGCCGTGGCGGTCAGGATGAAAGCCGCATCGCCAAACGTTTTCCCGGCGAGGGCATCAAAGCTGATGGTCTGGGGGCCCTTTGCCACCACGATGGTTCCGGTGGTGGAAAGCGCGGTGGTGTCCCAGACCAGCCCTGTGGTCAGAACCGGGAGACTGATGGTTGAAAAGGAACCCGTGCGGGTGGTCGCGCTGAACAACTGGAACGAATCCCCCGCCACCAGATCGGTGGTTCCGGTTTTCGTTACCTCAAGGGTTCCCCCGTAGGTCACGGTGGTCAGTCCGCTGATCCGGTCGGTGGTCAGAGTCGGGCCGGTCTTGCCGATCTCCATCCTTGCTGTTCCGGAAAGAGAAAGCGTGTTGTTGAGGGTCAGGGTGCCCAGTCCGAGGCTTCCCGGGGCGATGACTCCGCCGCTGGACACGGTGGTGGGCCCATTGATCGTGCCGCTTCCGCCCAACGTCGCGCCCGTCGAGACCGTCACCGTGCTGCCCGCCGCGAGTGATCCGTTCACGAGAAGGGTTCCGGCGCTGACCGTCGTGGCCCGCGCGTAGGTATTGGCACCGGAAAGCCTCATCGTTCCGGCTCCATCCTTGAACAGCACGCCCCCGACCGCATCGCCGGCGGCAGCGCCTTTCAGGACGGAGGAGATGTCGAGATCAATGCCCGAGGCCGTGGTCCCGGCGGCCACGTTGAAGGTCGTGCTGCCCTGGCGCAGGGGCGAAAGCTGGACGCCGCTGATGACCGAGGTGGTGCTGGAGGCGAAGGTGTTGAGGGCCGAACCGCCGCCGAAGAAGTCGATGTTGCCGCCACTGAGTCCGCTGATGGTGCCGCCGGTCATGTTGATGACGGCGCTGCCGAGCGTCTGGTTGGAGGTGGTGTTCACGTTGAGCGTGCCACCTGTTAGATTGATCACGGTCAGCGCCGCGGATCCCCCGCTGTAGCCGGTGGCGTCACCGGTGCTGAGACGAAGGGTTCCTCCGGAGTTGACGGTGGCGGTGCCGCGGATGGTGCCGGTGCTGCCGCCATTGCCTGTTAGATTGAGGACGCCGCCGTTGATCGTGGTGAGGCCGGTGTAGGTGTTCTTGGCGGAGAGCGCCGCCGTGCCGGTGCCGCTTTTCACCAGACCGCCCGTGCCCGAGATCACGCCCGAGACCGTATGATTTCCTGCTCCATCCAGGGTGAGATCGAATCCGCCGTTCGCGGTGGTTCCGCTGATGGTCAGGGTGCCTGCGTCGCTGGTATAGGACTGCGGGGCGAGCAATGTCGTGGGCACTCCCCAGGTGTTGTTTCCCGCCTGGTGGACGATGCCCCATTGAAGCGTGACCGCCGTGCCAGAGAGCGAGAAGCCGCCGTTGCTGAACACAATCCGGCCCACGGAGGTCAGGAGGTTGTTGACCGAAGTCGGACGGGTGGTTCCGGCAAAGGTCAGCACCTGGTTGTTGGCGGGTGCCACCCCATTCCAGTTCAGGGCGCTGCTCCAGTTGGTGTCCGCTCCGCCACCATTCCACTGGCTGTTTCCTGCGGAAATGATGCTGATCGACCCGGTGGTGGCGATCGCGCTGGTGTCCCACGCGAGACCAACCGGCAGATTGGGCAGGGCGATGCTGGTGAATGATCCGCTGTAACTCGGGGCGCTGAAGAGCTGGAAGGAGTCGCCCTGAGCGAGGGGAGTGGCCCCTTGGATTGCAATCGAAAGTGTTCCCGCATACGCGAGGGCATTGGTGCTGACCAGACGACTGCTGCTTGGCGTTGCGCCTTTGTTGACCGTCATCTGCAAGGCTCCGCCGAGGGTCGCCGTGGTGGCGGTGAGGGTGTTCGCGCCATCGAACGAGATCGTTCCGCCCGCCGAACCGGTGACCGAGGCCACGGTCTGGCTGTAGCCGTTCAAGGAAAGCTTCGCACCGGAGGAGACCGGGACTGCGGCCGCGGTTCCCAGGCAGTTGGTGGCTCCGCAGAGCACGGATCCTTCCAGCGCCCTGACAGCCGTGTTGCTGGTGGTTGCCGCGCCTTTCAAGAGGACGGAACCGGGTCCACGCTTGTAAAAGCCAAGGCTTCCGATGTTCAGGGATCCGTTGATCGTGAGGTCACCGGTCAGCGTGCTTGCACCGGGATCGATGTCCATCGACATGCCGAATCCCGAACTGACGATCTGGACGTTGGCATCGATGACGGAACCCGAGGCGTTGGCGGTGCACCAGAGCCCGTTGCCGTTGACATCAAAGGTGCCGATCTTTGCCAGTCCGCTGCCGTATTGACGGATCGTCGTCGGCGCGGCCTGGAGGATGATCTGGCCGCTGGCATTGTAGGTCCTTCCACCCGCGAGGTAGAAGCCCGTGGTCGCCGCCACCCCGTCGCCGTTGATCACCAGGTTGGTGTTCGCGTATCCACCACCGGTGTTGTAGCCGATCTTGAGGGTCGCCCCAGAACTCACGCTGTAGGGACAGTCGCCGGATTTGTTGGAGACCTCCAGGGTGCCTCCCGTCACCTGCACGGTTCCGGTAATCGTGCTTGCTCCGGAAAGCGTCAGCGCTCCCGTTCCATTCTTGAACATCCCCTGGGTTCCGGCGACCACCGCACTGATCGTGGTGGGAACATTGGTCGAGATCGCGGGCGTTCCGCTGCTCGTGGCGAGGGTCAGGGATCCGCTGGTATTCTGGCTGACCGTCCAAGTGTTCTTCGTGGCATCGAGGTCATCAAACACCATCGCGCCAACGGTCCTCGCACCATTGAGGGTGACGGCGGCATTGGCCGTGAAGCTCAGGGTGCTGAAATCGGCCACCGCATCCGTGCCACTGGCGATGGAGTTGCCGCTCCAGTTTCCGGTCGTTGTCCAGGGTCCGCCGGCGGCATTGGTCCACACACCGGATCCAGGCGGAGTGCTGATCGTCAGGTCCGCGGCGGAGCTGGTCACGGCATTGGCCACGACCGAGTAGCTGCCGGCATTCGCGGCGGCGACGGACGGGATCGTGTAGGTGGAAGATGTGGCACCGGGAATGTCGGTGCCGTTGAACTTCCATTGATAGCCTGTCGGCACCGGGCCGATGACAGATGCCGAGAAGGTGACCGGCATGCCTTTAACCACGGCCGTGGATTGCGGACTGATGGAGACACTGGCCGGCCCGACGACGGCCGCGCCCGTCAGGCTGAAGCCATCGAAGCTGGCGCGATGGAGGTTGGGGTTGAAGGACTGCACCGCATGGATGAAGACACCGGCATGGATCGTGGCGCCGAAGTTCGCGATGGTGATGCTGTTGACCGCATTCCAGGTTACGCCGTCCGCCGACACATAACTGGTGAACAGGTTTCCCACCCGCTGGATCTTGTACCATTTGTTGCTGCCGCCGAGATTCGAGGACCAGCGGTTGGCATCGCCGTTGCCGTTGGTCATCGAATCGTCCTGGAAATAGGTGCCGCCGTCCACTGAGCTGAAGAGCGCCACGAATCGGGTGCCGCTGCCGTTGCCGAGTGGCTCGCCGATGGTCGTGTTGGCATTGCTGCGGAGGATGATCCCTCCGCGCCAATCGCCTTCCGGTAAAATGCCGTCGGGCCCGGCAGTGTTCGGAGTGATGTCGGCGAGCCGGCCGATCAAGGTGCAATCGCCGGTGACCTGACGACTCATCAGGTTCATGCCGTCACCGATCATGGAGACCTTGTTTCCCTGCACGCTGGCTCCGGATGGATAGTTGTGCATTTCCAGGGGATTCCAGATCCAGTCGCCAAGGGAGGGGTTCGTGGTGGTGATGGAAATGGCAGGCGAGTCGATGGTGTTCGTGCCGTTGTAAACCACGCGGGCGCGGATCGGGTTGCTGGCCGACGTCCAGACCATCGAGCTCAGGTCGTAGGGAGCCGTGGCATCCTGGCCCACGAAGTAATCCGGTGCCTTGTTGGGCCTTGGGTAGTAGGAGTAGTTGTCGGTCAGGAAATACTGGACGCTGTTGATCGTGGCCCCGTTGGCGGTGACCGCGGCACTGACGCCGGTGCTGGAGTTGATCACCGATGCGTTGTTGGCCGGAGCTGTTAGAGCGACACTCGGCTCGCTGCCGGCGGCCACCCGCGTGAAGGCGGAGGCGGGCACATCGGCGGCGTTGATTCCCGGACCTTCGTAGGAAAGGCCGATGCCGTCGTTGTAAACGGTGGTGTTCACTCCGGGAGGATTTCCCCTGAAATAGCGCAGCGTGAGCGTGTGGGGTCCGGCGGCCAGGGCGATGCCACCGCTCTTGAACTGGGTGGAGTCATGCAGGCCATCGAAGTCGATGACCGTCGTTCCATCGATGACCAGCGCACTGCCATCCCCGGATCGCAGGGTGAACGCATACAGACCGCTGGTGGCGGCATTGAAGTAACCGGTGTAGGTGAACCCATAATTCGTGCGCCGCAACCGCGGTGTCACATCCGGGAAGTTCACCGCACCCTGACGGGTGGCGGTAAGAGCGGTGAAATCCGGCAGCACGGTCCAGGTGCCGGAGGCGGCCTGGTAGTACTTGTAGTTCAATCCCGCGACCGCGCCGGAGACCGAAGTCGCCGGACTGAGGGTGGCGGTGGTCGGGGTGATGAGGACTGGCGTGCTGTTGTTATAAAAGATATCGGTGATGGTCAGCCGCACATAGGGCGTGGCGACGCCGGAGATGTTCAGGAGCTTCTGTCGGGTGTCCGGCTCATTGTCGGTGAAGGTGATCGCCGCCGAACCGGTGTAGGCGGAGTTGTTGAAGACCTCGATCTTGTAGCTGAGTTGCGGCGAACTGGTCAGCGGCATCTGCCACTGCACGAGAAGCTGCGAGCCGCTGACGGTGGCGGTCGAGCTGTTGATCACGATCGGATCAAAGGTCGGCAGGGCGGGCTGGTCGGCCAGCGTGACGGTGTTCGGATTGTTGTATTGGGCCGAGAACGTCGGCCCGACATCGGACTGGGCGAAACTGGTCGGATAGGTGGCGTCCGTGGTGGAGTAGGTCTTTCCGTTCGAGGTGAAACTGATCTGGTTGGCGCGCTGCCAGGCCCCGCTTTTGTGATAGTAGCCGCCGGCCCGGGCGACCTTGTAATCTCCGGTGTAGCCAACGAAGTTCTCCTGCCAGCCGGCCATGCCGTTCACCCCGGTGACGGCGAAGGGATACATGAAGGTGCCAAGATGATGCCAGAAACCGGTCGTCGGATCCTTCATCCACATGCCCTGATAGCCGACGTGCGGCGTGCCATCCGCCGGTTGCCAGTAGCGGACCACCTCGCGGGTCCAGAGGTTCGAGCTGAACTGCGGCCAGTAGCCCTTGATCGCGCAACTGCTGCCCTCGCCGATCTGGGCGTAGCCGACCATGTTGGTTCCGGCAAAAGTCGGAATCTGCTGCGAATACGGGGCGAAACCACCGCTCGCGGGCCAGCAGACATACTGCACCAGGGTGTTGGTGCCGCCGTTGTTCTGGTGGGTGTACCCGCCGTAGAAATAACCAGAGCCACCGTCCGAACTGCTCACATAATCCTGATGCATCGCATCATAAATCCCTCCGGGCACGTTCGGCGAGCGGTAGTCCTGCATGATGCAGTCCGAATTGCTCGGAACATTGAAGTAGTTGTACTGGGCGAGTGCCAGGCCCGGGAAAAGCCAAGTGGCGGCAAGCTTCAAAAAGGCGCGGATGGGTTTGAGAGCATTCATGATCGGAAACAATGGAACAGCCAGCCCACCGGCTCTTCCGGCGACTGGTCAACATGGACAAACAAAACGAAATCGCCTGAAGGCTAGCGGATCTCTTCCGGATGACGACTGTTTTCCGTGACCTCGGCAATCCGGAAGCTGGTTACGGAAAGGTTGTCTTCAGAGACTTACCGCGAGCTTGTGGAAAAACGGAGAAGCGGATTCTGTATCCGAAGCCGAAGGCCCGGACCAAGCGATGAGACTGGGCCTTCTGCGCGAGGTTGCTGGCGACAGGAATGTCGCCGCTCGTCAGCCTTTGCAGCCGAAGAACTTTCGTTTCCGGATAAGATCGGAGACGCCAGCGGGGACCATGTCCTGCCAGGCTTCGTCGCCGGCGGCGATTTTCTTGAGGACGTCGCGGGAGAAGATTTTCAGATACTCGGGGTTGTAGTTGTCGAGCCCGACGAAGCTGCCGCGGTCGGCGAGGTAGCCGTAGAGTTTGCGGAGTTCGGGAGAGACGTCGAGGTTCTCGACTGTGGTGAGCTTGCTGGTGGCCGCGTCGAGCAGCGGATAGACGTAGAGCTTGAGGTCGTTCTTGAAGAGGCGGCCGAAGGACTCGAGGATGCCGCCGGGAAGTTGGGTGTAGTACTTTTCCTCGAAGAGTTCGGTGAGGCTGGGGACGCCGAGGACGATGCCGATGCGCTCCTTGGTCCGCCAGGCGAGGTAGGCGGCGAGGCGGTAGTATTCGAAGTAGTCGGAGATCAGCACGGTCATGCCGCAGGCGGCGAGGAGATCGGCGCGGGCGAGGAAGTCGCGGCGGTCGATGTCGTCTCCACCGGCGAGGAGGTTGCGCATCGTGAGCTCGAAGAGCGGCAGGACCTCCTTGCCCTCGACGGCGGGGTCCGCCTTGAACTTTTCCAGCGCGCACTCGAGCATGTCGAAGTTGACGTGCGTGGGTGGGCGAAAGCTGCCGCGCTCGACAAGGACGGCCTTTTTGTAGAGTGCCTCGGAGGGTTGCAGGACCTCGTGGTTCGGGCCAAACATGGCGACTCCACTGAGGCCGAGCTGGACGAGCTTGAGACTGATGAGGCGGTTGTCCACCGAGCGGAACTCGATGCCGCGGAACTCGATGACATCGATCTCGATGCGGCCGGTGGTGAGCTTGTCGAGGAGGCTTTCGAGGAGGGCTTCGGGGTCGTGATGAAAAAAGAAGGCACCGTACAGAAGGTTAACGCCGACCACGCCGAGGGCTTCCTGTTGGAGGGATGCCTCGGTGTCGAGCATGCGAACATGGATCAGGATCTGACTGGGCTCATCATGCGGGCGGGACTGGAATTTCACACCCATCCAGCCGTGGCATTCGTTGCCGCCCTTGTAGCTGCGGGCAACGACGGTGTCGGCGAAGGCAAAGAAGGCGGTCTGATCGCCGCGGCGTTCGCTGAGGCGCTCGACGTTGAGGGAAAACTCGCGATCGAGCATGGCCTGGAGCCGGGTGCGGGAGACGTAGCGATCGCCTGAGCCGTAGATGGCATCACTGACAGTCATGTCGTAGGCGGAGATGCTTTTCGCCACCGTGCCAGCGGCCGCGCCGACCCGGAAGAACCAGCGGACGACCTCCTGGCCAGCTCCGATTTCGGCGAACGTGCCATACCAGCGCGGATCGAGGTTGATGCGCAGGGCTTTCTGGTGGGTATCGAGTTCTTCGTCGCTCATGGAGGGTGCGCTGGATGTAAGGCTGCTTCTCCGCAAGTTCCAGCAACAATTGGGCCAGCGGAATCAAGGCAGCTGGCAAGGATGGTTCAGGACTAGCCCCGGGCCGCGTATCCGGTTTCCTCGATGACCTCTGCCAGGCCTCGATCGACCTTCAGTTTTTGATCGGGAGTGAGCTCGTATCTGCCCCCACGCACTTCGCGATTTCTGGCGAAATAGGCCTCGATCGCCGGACGCACCTCATCAAATCCGCCCAGCTCAAGCTCCCGATAGATCCGCTCCATTTCCCCAATGGGATCACGCACGAGATCCTCGAAGCGGACATCGCTGAAATGTCCCGCCGGCACCAGCGGTCGGGCTTCGCGCAGGCGCTCATGCATCTTGCGGTAGTTCTCGATCAGCGGGTCCTCGACGTTCCAATCACCGATCAGCTCCAGACTGAGCATGCGGGTCAGGTTGTTCCACATCTTCAGCGTTGAAGAGAACACCACCCTCGGATCGCGGACGATGTTCACGAACTTCGCCTCGGGAAACATCGACACGAGAGTCTTCACACGGGCGGTGTGGGGAGGAGATTTCAAGACCAGGGGCTTGCCGTGGCGGTAATCCAGTTCTCGAAGATAACGCAGAAAGACCCGCTTCCAACGGTCGAGCTTTGCGGGCGGGAGATCCAGAAGGTCAAGGTAGGCCACCTTTTCCTGGGTCCTGCTTGGAAACATCGAAGCCTGATAAATCGATCCGGCCCCGAGGCAGGAAAGGCCAATCTCATCTTCGCCGGGAGATGAAAGAGTGACCATCATTTCGTCCTGAGCCCGCTTGATGGGAAAGAAGCGACTGGTCAGGCGAGTCATCAGGGTCTCGGTGAGAAGAAAATGATGCGGGAAGGAACACTCGTAGAACGTCGGGCAGGCAAAGCGCTGATCGAGTGCCAGCAACTCGTGGAGCAGGGTCGTGCCGGTCCTCCGTAGGGCGCAAAAACGTTTTGGAAAAAAGTGGTAGAGGTTTTAGAAACTTTCGCCTCAGCCTCTGATTTGTGCCCGGCCTGTGCGCCGGGCGTTCCTGCCCCGTTGCCGACGTTGGGCGAGGTGCTCGACCAGCCTGCGAAGCTCACCTGCGATCTGCCGATCCCGGTCCTTCCATCCGCCCGCCGGGACATTGCCGACCGTGAGAACAGAGAATCTCGCGAGGGCGTCCTGGGCATCAGAGCCGTGCGGCATAGCTGACCAAGCCCCGCTGCGAGTTGCGAAGGGCTGGTCGAGGCAAGGGCCGCAGTGCTTGGCCAGCCACCAGATCGTGAGGTCCTCAGGAGCGGTCTCGTCGATCTCCGGCCATGCCTCAAGGCTGGCCGCTACCTGGGCGGCGGTTTGCCTGCTGAGGCAGTAGGCCAAGCCATACGCCCCCGGCCTCGATCCCTCAGACCAGGTCAATCCGATGGCCGCAAACTGAAGCCAGTTCAGGAAAACCTGCGGATCGCCGATCAGCGTGTCGTCATCGAGCTTGATCGCATGACTTGAGCCATGACGGATGCACGCGGCCTCCAGCTCGCGGCAGATCCCGGCTGCGCACTCGATCCCGTTGAGGTTCCCTCGCCTTGGGAAATTCGTTGTCCTGACCTCCACGCCCTCGCTCGCCAGCCAGCCAAGAACGTGCGGCGGCAATGGGTCGCCGCCGTCTTGACACACCACAGGAATCAATCCCACCACAAGGACTCCACGGACCGCCCACGGCAGACGCAGGGCGGCCCCGGAATGTGTGAAAATGCAGACTGGGATCATGGCGTCCATACGGCTCTGACCCTGCCAAACTGGGACGGCACATTGGTCCTGATCCCGTCCTCATTCACGGCCTCGCTGGCGAATGCGAAGGTTCCGACGTAGTTGACGAGCTCGCCGAGCATGTTCTCGACCAGGTAGGGAGTCCACTCGACCCGGTTTGCCGAATTGTAGCCGGTCGATTCCACGTCGGGGATCTCGATGCGGTAGCCTCCCTGGTAAACGAGGCTCACGTCGGTCCAGCCGAGATCCTCCAGGTCGGAAACGAGCAGCGCTTCATCACCGGGGATCGTGTAAGGGTAGTTCGGAAGAGGTTGAGTGGCATTGTCGATCACCAGTTGGGACACCGGGGACGCGGGCAGCTGCCCGGCGTAGTTCGTCACGAGCGCCCAATAGGCACCGCTGGAAAGGGCCTCCACAGTTGAGCCGGGGAATCCTGCGGCTACCAGATCAGCCTCCAACGTCGCCGCGTCGGCGGGCAGATCGTAGGGGTAGTTCGGAAGGGCCAGAGATACCCCACCAACGATGACCTCAGTCAGCGGATTCGAGCGCGGGTCCGGGCGCGGACGATCGAGCACCAACTGACTGGTTTTCGTCTCGCTCGCCACCGGAAACGGCGACCGCGCACGATAAAGCCAGGTGCCGTCCATTTGATCTTCTGGGGCGGCTGAATTGACGAAATCCGTCGTCCACGTGGTCAGGTCCTCAGACCTCTCCACCACGAACGTCAGGCGGCTGTCATCCGGGTGCGTCAGCCCGCCTTCCACGTCCCCATCCATCAGCGCGTCCATCGTCCACGTCAGCTCAAAGTATTTGTTGCCGCCGTCCTCGACCACCTCCGAAACGCACTGCCCCATGTCGCCGTCAAACGCGCCCCTGCGGTAGTAAAGCAGCACCCCTCCATGGACCAGGAAATCGACCTGATCCGCGCCCAGCCGGACATCATCCACGAGCGTGCTCCCTTGGTGTAAAATCATGGTCCTGTGACTGCGTAAATTGTGCCGGAATCCGGTGGGTCCAGAGCGATGAAATCAGCCAGTCCGATCTGCACGATCGAGACCGTCCCGCCGCCTCCAGCCGGAGCCCAGACCAGCGTTCCATCCTGCACCTGGATGAGCGCTCCGCCAGAGGTCACTTCCGCCAGTTCCTGGGCATACACTGGGTCGGCGGGACTTGGCAGCGATGGACCGAAAAAGGGGCCTTTTGCCGTGTTGATCTCGCCGGGTTCCGACTCCTCGATCAGCACATAGGCGCGGCCCTGTAGCGGAGTGCCTGCGGCCTGCGAAACGTGGGTCCCATAGACCACTCCACCGTTGTAGGTGGTGGCTCCATAGAGGGTGGCCGTGTAGTAGCCGGACGGGTCGTTCAGATCGCCGGCCGGACGGGTCGCCACGATGTCGGTCGCGTCGCTCAGAGCGGCCGTTCCATCGATGTCGATTCCGAGGGTCCAGTCAGCATCGGATACCCCCACGAACTGCCCTGGACTCACCCGCTTCATGGTCCCGGAAAACCCCGTCCCGGATAGGGGGAAAATCTCCGCACCCAGCATCGCCACCCGCGCCTTTTCCACCCGCGCCGTCAGCGTGAATGTCGTGCCGGAATGGTAGGTGTCCTCGCCATAGGTCGTCGCTACCAGATCGTAGCTTCCCCAGTCCGCGAGAGTGCTCACTGGATACGGGGGCGAGCCTCCCCCAGGACACCCGAGAGTGAAGTTCCACGCCGTCCCAGAGTAGGGCGTGATGACCGTCACGCGGGCGGTCGCTGGCGAGGCCGTCGTCTTGTTGAAAGACAGCGTCCCGGTGCCCGGTCCATCCACCACCACCACGTTGCCATCGTAGGTTCCATTGGAGCCTCGCAGCCCGCTATTGATCACCTCGCTGCCATTCCACTCCACGATGAATCGATCCGGCACCGTGAAGGCCTCGAACGCCAGCTCCACCGTGCCCGTCGCGGAGCCCAGATCCACCGTGTATTCGCCGCCGCCCTCGCCCCCATTTTCGGCGGTCGCAGAGCACACCACGCGGTTCGGGATCGGCACTGTCCCGGCGGCGGCCGTCGCCACCACATTCGTCCCATCGCTCAGCTCCACTGAGCCGTCCAGACCGTAGCTCAGCGACCATCCGGACAGCAGCCGTCCGATGAACTCACGCTCACCGATCGCCTGAAAAATGTCCGCCGCCGTCGAGATCCCAGTCAACCCGTCCCAGCCCGTGATCCGCACGTTGCGGCCGGAGCCCCCCAGGGGGATCTTCATCGCGCCTGGCGTCGTGTCCGTCGCGCCGTCCGCCACGTAGATCCGGGCGGTGCCCTTGGCCTCACGCACCCATCCCCCGGTCGCCACCAGGTTCCCGTCCGATAGCTTCACCACTTCGAATTGACGGCTCATAGTTCCACGATGTTGTCCTTCGCGCTGTTGCCAGCGTATCGCCCGATCACCGCGTTCAGCGGCACTCGGGGCGGGGCTCCTGTTTTCAGCGTCACCACTCCAGACTGAAGGGGCACCGTCGCGCTCTGGATCAGGGCTCCGGCCGTGGCCAGATCCGCGTCACCGTTCACCACGTTGAGGCGCTTGCACAACCACTGCTGCCACGGGTATTTCGGGTTCAGAATCGCCGCGCCCTCATACGGTGTGAAGTCCCCAGCCCGGCGCATGTTTTCAGCGAGGTTCTCAGGGGGCGTCAGATACTCATACGCCGCCTTTGCGTAGAGTGTTTGCAGCGTCGGATAGCTCACGTTGATCGCCGGGACCGTGTAGCTGAAGGACAGCGAGTATTGAGTGACCAGCATCCCGTTGACAGGGGCTGTGAAGCCGGTCCGCGTCACCCCGATCTTGGACATCAGCGACTGAAACAACAACGGCGCATCAGCGAACCCCCCCAGCCACTCTCCGATGATGTTCCCGCTCACTTGCAGGGTCTTCTCCACCACATTGTAGTCGGTCTTGAGGAAGTCCACCATCTGCCCGGATACGAATCGGTAGCCCGTATCCACCGCTCCGCTCTCATTCTTCACACTCACTCCGAATGGCAGCGCTTCATAGCGCGTCGCCCAGTCGGCATACCTGAAGGTTTCGAATGTGGATGAATACAGCCCCCGAGGTCCCCCAGGGGTGAAATCTCCATACTCGGCGATGGCCTTGGCGATATCGGCATCCAGCACCTTCACCTCATCCCAGGCCCCCGTCACCGGTGCGGTCTGGATCTCTACCATCGGCAGATTGTCCGGCGGGACGAATGCCCCCACCTCCGGGCCGCTGTAGGGCACCAGCCGCGCTCCATCGCCGGAGACCTGCGCGGAGTAAACGGTCTTGCCCTCGGCGTTCCGCGCGGTCGTCGCCAGGGCCACGCCGGTCAGCCGCAGCTCCGAGCGTGGCGTCAGATCCACTTCCCCCACATCGTCCACCCCGAGTTGCAGAGTCAGGGTTTCCATCCCAGGGCGGCGCTCGATGCACAGCTTCCGCTGCCCCGGCTGAGAGTAGTCGATCCGACCCGCCACATCCGCCACAGGCTTCAGGAGATCCATCAGCACGTTCAGGTAGGTGCCGCCTGTGAAAGTCTGCCGTCCTACCAGGAACTCACCTGCCACGGTGGCCAGATCGATGTCGGAGATGTCGCCCTCGGTCACACCGGGCATCGCCGCGATCAGACGGCTCACCATCGAGCGCAGGCTCCCTGGAGGAAACTGTATCGACGGCCGCGTCGCCGTGGCTCCGCTGCCATCTGTCGCCTCATCCACGATCTGCCCGATCGAGGCCTCATAGAGACCGCCGCTCGCCACCAGCGCGTAGGCTCTTCCGCTGCCTGCCTCGTAGCGGAACTTCCGCCGCGTCACCTTGCCCTGGAAAACGCACTCGCCATTTCGGAACAGCCACAGCTCCTGGCGATCATCAGGCACCATCCCGCCGCGCTGCGTCCACGTCAGCGTGTCCACGTCCAGCGAGGTTAGAGTCAGCACCGCACCCAGCAAGCCGACGTCGGTCACCGTCCGCCGCGTCGCATCGAGCGTGCGGCCTGCTTCACCTTGGATTTCCCAGAGAGCGTTCATTGAGCGGATAGCCTTTCAATGAGGACGCCTTGTTGAGCGATCTTCTGTTCATGGGTCTTCAGCACCGCGACCAACCCATCAACATTACCGAGAATTTGGTTCATGGCAGTTCCAACGTCGCCAAACGCTGCCGAGGCGCTTCCCCTCAGCAGCTTGGCAGCTTCCTTCAGACCCTCCGCTTCATCGGCGGTGATCTTCTGGTCGTCGTCCATCAGCTTGCGAACATTCTTCACGGCCACCAGGCCGCGTGCGTCCAACTGCCCGGACTCCTGCTCCTTCTCAAGAGCCGCCACGAGATTCGAACCCCAGTCAGTCAAATTCTTTTCGGTGGCATCCTTGAGCTTGAAGCCAACTTCTTCTAATTGGTTTGTAAGCCTTGGAGCTGCTTCATCACCAATAGCCTTCACATTCGCTTGCGCCCTTTCCAGTTCTTCGGCCGCCTTCTGAGCGGCTGTCGTCAATCTGGCAATCTCCTCCGGCTTGGCACCGGCGGCAGTTCTATCAAAAACCTCGCGCCAGGCGATGTTGTTACGGTCCGTCATCGACTTCGCGACGGCCTCCGCAATCGCCTTGGTGTCTTGTGCAGCCTGAACGTTCGCTTCGAGCGAACCCGCTGCTAAATCCTCTTCGCTTCCGCCTGCTCGTTTGGCGCGACCTGCTTTCAACTCAGCTTCGGCACGATGGATCTTCGCCGCGTTGGCCAGCCTTAGCTGCGTGTAAGCATTGTCGGCCTCGGTGTAGGCCTCAAAGAACGCCTTCCCACTGGCGAGCATCTCGGCGTGTTCGTTGGCGTTGGCCTGAACCAGAGCAGCCAGTTTCTTCTGTGATTCATCAGCCGCCTCCCAGGAGGCATCAGCCGCACCCATGATGTCCTTGAGCTTCTGGATATAGCTGCCCACCGCCGCTCCGATTGGCCCACCGACGATGCCTCCCAAGACGTCCGCGTGCTTGCTGGCGTATTCAGTGATGCCCTTCCAGGCCCAGTCGGCATCGTCCTTTAGCTTCGAAAAGTCACCACTCAGCAGTGACAGCGCATACCTGGAGTTCTCAGTCGCCGCCGCGAACTCGCGATCGCGCTCAGCCAGTCGATCTGCCATGGCCAGGCTTTCCCCCCAGATCAGCTTGTTAGCTCCCATCGCGGCACTGATCGCGCTGCCTGCGATCGCAGCGTCAGCAGCCAGCCCCTTTGCCAGAGCGATCATGCCCTGATGAGAGAGCTTGGCTGCGCCTGCTTGGGCCAGTTGCTTTTGCACCAGGCGCTCTGTCGCTTGCTCGACATCGCGGACGCCTTGTAGCTCCAGCTCCTTGGAGCGGACCATGAAGATCGAGTGCTCCTTACCGATAGCGAGCTTGTTGTTCAGCTCATCCTGAGCAGTGCTCACCGCCCTGACCAAACTCTCTTCCACCTGTCGGCCCTGAGTGGTCGTGCCTTCGAGCTGGCCGCCGAATCCACCGCCGCCGCTCGCTACCTCACGCTCGGCCTTCGCCACGCGGTCCAGATCCGCCGCCGCCTTTTCAGCGCCGACAGTCTTGATCGCCAGCTCGATGACTTGTTGAGAGACCATGGTGTCGTCTGTTCAGTTGGAACTTGGCCCTTGGAAATCGGACCTTAGGCCCGGCGGCGGAACGTCATCTTGCTACCCGCCAGGATCTGCACCTGGGAGGCGTTCACCTCGCTCTTCAGACTCAGGCCGAAGTCGGCGCTCACCGCGCCGCCGGTTGTCAGGATGCCACGCAGCACGATGCCGAAGGGCGTGGTCGCCACTGGCGAGCTCGTCGCCGCGTAGGTGCCACCGATCGCCACCACCGAGAGCGCCGAGTTGTCCTGGACAAGGGTCAGCGAGGCCCCCACCGCAGGGCCTGTCACCGTGAGCTGCACGCCGGTCGTCGTCGCGGCGGAGGTGGCGATGAGTTCCAGGATCACCTCATAAGTCGCGTTGATCTCCGGGGTGAATCCGAATCCCGCGATGGGATCGGCCGTCGTGCTGGTCACCGTCTTCGTGGTGCCCAGATAGACCCGCGTCTCGGGATAGAGCTTCCCCGCATAGTCGGCCAGGTTCACCGTCCGGGCGGCCGTCGCCTCGCTCACCAGCAGCGCCACGAATCCGCTTGCCGACTTGATGCCCACCCCGGTCGAGGACAGATAGAGCGGCGAGTCATTGCCATTGCCGAGAGACACCTGCCCGCCCGTAGCGAGGTTGGTGCCGGACATGTGCAGCAGCCAGGCAAACGCCTGATCCGTGCCGCCGAGTTTCTTGGTCGCGAGTGAGAGTCCCATGGGAAGTGTTCGTTTCGAGTTTAGGATTTAGAATTTATTGCTTTCTCCAATCAGAGGTCCCCGCAGGGCGTGTCGATGTCGGTGCAGTTCGTGAGATACCACTCCAGCGGGTAGCCCGGCGCGACAGGCAGCCCGGCAGTCGGCACCATGTTCCCGGCGCTCAGCCGATAGACGGTGTCGGTCGCATGGCCGGAGGGATAGGAGGGCCGGGGAGTGCCGGAAAGGATGACAGCATCCCGGTATTCGAAGGTCGCGCCGCCCTGATTCTCCACCGTCAGCGTGCCTTCCGTAGCCAGAGGCAGCAGCGCCGGATAGACATGGCAGTAGTTCAGCGCGGCCGCACGGTCGGCATGGAAGATGCGTCGGCTGAAACTGATCGGCCGTCGCGCCCCGCCATCTGCGGATGCGCTGCCGAAGATCTGACCGATGGCGGAGTAGCTGCTGGTCTGCTGCTCCACGCCGAACTCGATGTCATCGGCCAGCTCATCCCCGGACACGCTGCCGAAATCCAGGAGCACATGCCCACCAGGATTCCAGGTGATCTTCAGGCTGGAGAGCGCACGTGGCATGGCCGTAGCTCAGAGCACCGATCCCGGCGCAGAGGGGTTGGAGGGTGAGTAGGTCGGCACGGCCGGAGCTGGATCATCCAGCGGACCGGGGATCAGGCGCACGTTGCCAGCAGCACCGCCCAGGCCGCTGTCCGCCACCGTCCGCAGCGGCGGCAGCGGCGTGTCCTGATACCACCACCAAGTCGCGCCGCCGCCGACTTCGCCGAACGCCCAGCCCGGCTGATCGTACTCGTCCACGCTCCACACCACGGCCAGATCGTAGCCGGTCCATGCCTCAGCCCCGGCATCCCAGTAGAGATCATCGCCGAAGAACCAGGCCGGTTTCCCATTCACCACGCCTCGCGGCAGCAGCGGATCCTCGTAGAGAGTCGGCTCGTAGTTGGGCAATACGGTGTAGCCCACATTGTTGGCAATGAGGCTGAACTTGCTGGATTGCGCATGATTCCATTCCTCGCTCGGATAGTTGCCCGGATTGTCCGAGAAGTCCCACTCCGGCACCGCCCCCGGATTGGCATAGGCAAAGGTCGCGGAGACGAAATACAGCATCAGCTCACCGTTCCACCAGATGTCGAATCTCCACACCGTGTTGTTGTAGTAGGCTGCGCACCAGATGCCCGGAAGCGGGCTCTCCTGGTGCAGCACCAGACCCACCAGGGAGCTTGCCGACGTGCCGCTGGACGTGGCCACGGGCCTCCCGTTGATTTGCAAACCCGGAACCGTCAGCAGATTGCCAGCATTCCCCAGCTCAGGGGCTACGCAGGCCTCGAACCTCAGCGTCGTCAGGGCATCGGTCACCACGGAGCTTGCCGCGTCCGGCTCAGATGGAAACGCGGAGCCTGGCAACGTGAAGCCTGGCGCGGACGGAGAGGAGGGAGACACCGTCCCGATCGGGGCCCCAGGTGCAGCCGGTGTCGAGGCGGAGACCGTGGGGATGGGTGCACCTGGAGCGGTAGGAGGCATGGCGGTAGGTCAGGGTTGGGGGTTCTCGGATCAGCCCGCGAAGACGATGCTGTTGCCAGAGCTGAGCGTGTTGATGCCCGCGCTCTTGACTGGGATCTTGTAGAAGCGCAGCGAGGTGCCGCTGACCTTCGGGCCTTCGTATTCCACATCGTCCATCTGACGCACCTGAGCACGCATCCGGAGGATCACGCGGGCAGTGCCGGCATTCGGCCCGCCGCTGATGACTTGCTGCTCCAAGAGCCAGCCGTTCACGAACGCATCGCTCTTTTCACCGATGCCCTGTGCCGTGCCGTTGTCGATCGCGGCCGCCAGGCCATATTGCAGGCGCTGGAAGATTTCATGGGTCTGGCGATACATCACGTCCACCCATTCAGAGATCACGTTCTCACGCTGCATCTCGATGAAGTCTCCATTGGCCAGCGGAGCCAGGTAGGGATCGGAAACCTTCTTCTTGCCCCACTTGTGCTTCAGCACATCGCCGAGGATGAAGTTGGTCCAGTTGGTCGTGGGATTGTTGTCCGGATAGACGCTTTCGGACGTGGTTTGCCCATCGACACTGCTGCCGTCTGGGATGAAGAACGTGAAGCCAGCGAGGGCCAGTGAATCGGTGCTTGGAGCAGACATGGTAGGTTCTCGGTTGAGGAGTTCGGGTCAGGATTAAATGCCCTTCAGCTGAAAGGCGTTCGGATACAGATCATTCAGTTTCGCGGCCTGATCGGTCGTGAGATTGAGTCGCGCGCCCATCAGCGCACACACCCGGCCCACGGTGATCGGGCCATATTGAGCGGTGGTGAGTTCATAGACGGCCGTCACCGGCGCGGGTGCAGCAGCCGGTGCGGCCGGAGCGGCAGCAGATGGCGTTTCAGATTCGGGGCTATCGGTGCTTTTGGTCTTCATGTTCGTGATGAGGAGAAGGGTCAGAGATTGCGGGAAAGGGTCACTTGCAGGTCGTAAACCAGGAACGCCTTGTCTGGGATCAGCCCTCCATCGACAATCCGCGCCTCATTGAAATAGGCATCACCCGCCACCGGCCGCCACTGCCACAGACGCAGAATGATGGATTCCATCACATCATCTGCCAGCAGGTTGTCCCCGGCGATGACCGGCTTTGAGTAAACCCGGATCTGGTAGCTGTTCGCCAATCGTGGGGACGCCTGTTCGCCATCTTCACTTCGGAAGCCATCCCAGAGGATCACGATGGCCGTGCCTTTCGCCTTGGAGACAGCGAGACTGATCATCGAAAGAATGTTCTTCTGACGATCCACGATCACATCCACATCCGTCAGGTCCACGGGAGTGGTTCTCTCGCTGCCAGTGGGAGCAGACAGCAGGCGCGTGCGGATCAGTTCCGCCATGTCCAGGGCTTTGCTCATGTCGGTTCGTTGGCTAGAAGGTTGGAAAGATAGGTCATCCCGGAGCGTGAGCCGACCTCGACGTAGTCCTCATCACTGGGCAACAGCGTCCGGTCTTGTTTCTGGCGAACCTTGCGGGCCAGATAATAGCCGACTTCATCCGTGCCCTTGAACACCAGCGCCGGGAACCTGCCCTGCACGATCTTGAACTCGAAGGTGCCTTCCGGAAAATCTCCCACCCGCTTCCCATAGGTCTGCGCAGAGTCCGCCAGCGTCAGAAATGTCCGCCCGGCACCTGGCAGAATGACCATCTCTCCGAAGGCCCGTCCCAGTCCCGTCCGGCGCGGCATCCGCACGTAGGATTTCTCATCGTCGAAAGCGCTTTCCACCAGTTGGGCATTCTTGGCGCGGAAGCCGGTCGGCTTCGCACCCAGACGATCCGCCGTCGCATGGCGGCCGGTCTCCCGGAGATAGTCCTTCGTGAACTCTGCTGCATCTTCGGCGATTCGTTGGTGCATCGGACGGCGGTTCACCAGGGCATTGCGCAGCGCCTGCACCGCCTCGGTCGCCTGATCCAGGTTCACAGTGATCACCACCTCACTCATCGGCGTGGTCCCTCCAGGTTGTAGTCCGGATTGGCAGCACCATAGGCCGCCCGGCTTCTGGCCACGGAACGTTCCAGGATATCCGAGTAGTTCACCACCTTGGGAGCCGCTCCCGGCTTCGCGCCGGTGGACTTCTTGAACGCCTCGATCAACTTCGGATCCACGTCCTTCAGGGACACTTGCGGCGTGGGCAGTGGCAGGCTTCCGAGAATGACCCGAGGCCGTTCGATCCCAGCGTGGAACTCCTCGATCGACTGCCCATCCGGTCCAGTGATTCCGAGTTCCAGACAACGCTCGATCGGCACCGGCCGCCAACCCATCCCCGAGTTGAACGCAAACGGAGGGAAATCCACATCCAAGGCATCCGAGAAATTGGCGCTCGATCCCAGCTCACCCCACACCGGGTCACCCTTCAGGGCAATCATGCCGGTGCTCTTGCCGAGACTCTGATGCGCGTTCTGCGGATAGCTCTCAGGGATCGGTTGACCGCCGGAAAGCGCCCATCGTGCAGGCCAGTCACGGGCCACCGTCACCTCACCCACTCGGATCAGCTCCCAGGCCGGAAAGTTGGAAAGCGCCTCGGGCTGGTGCCCGCGCATCTGCTGCCCCGCCCCTGCGAAGAGATCGCGCTGCGTGTTCACGATCAGATTCAGCCGGCGCATCGAGCTGAGGTCCTCGATGGTGCCCTTCAGCGCTGGCGGCACCTCACCTTCCGGCACATCCGGAAAACCCCGCTCTGGGGTGTAATCAAGCGCTTTCAGAGTCTCCCGAATGGCCACCCTTGCACTGCCCTCGTCGATGGCGCCATCGGTCATCGCGTCAATGATCCGCTTCAGCGCATCCGCGAAGAGCGTGCTCGCACCTCGCGCGGTGAAGATCGCCCGCGCCCTGATCCCAGCCGACAGCTCGCGGAGCTGCGCCGTCGAGAGCGACGTCGGCAGCGCCTTCCGCTCCTGGGCTTTCACCAGGGCATCGTAAATTGGATCTGGAATCGGATCAGCCATAAGGAGCGGCGACATTCCTGTCGCCAGCGGTTAGTCAGACAGAATCTTCAGGTGAGAAGTTGAGAGTCATTGCCATGCCCCACATCAGCCAAGTGAACTCCAGCGCGTAGCCATGGACGCGTCCGCAGCACAGGTCCTCACAACGCCCCACGCGCACCGCCACACCCGGCAAAAGGTAGAACGAGTCATCGTCTTCAAAGGCGTGGAAAGTGAGTTTCATGCGTGGCTTTCTTCGTTGGAACTTGTCGCTTGGAACTTGGAACTTCAGCCCGCCGGATGATCCCCCAGCTCGCGGCGGAGGATGTCGGAAGCGGCCTCCAGTTTGCGGGCGCAGAGCGTCCGCCGTGCGCTGCGGTGATTGGAAGTTTCTATGTGCCGGATCAGCGCCTCGATCTCTTCGATCATCTGTTCGTTTTCATGGATCGCCAAACCCACATCCGCCACTTGCCCGCGCAGCCTCGGCACGGCGACCTGAGCATCATGCTGCTCCTGAGGAGACAGCTCCTCATCCGCTGCCTTGGCGGTCATCCTGCCCAGATCGGCATGCGCCTTGGAAAGCTGCATCTGGAGGCCGTTGATCTTTGTCTTCATTTCGAATTTAGAATTTAGAATTTCGGATTTTCTCTCCTTGGAACTTCACAGCCCTGACTGCTTGCGGCGGGTAAACACGCGGTCGGCACCGCTCAGCACTTCCATCGCCTGGGCTGCACCACTGTCGTCGGTCGCGCCGTCTGGCTGTTCGATCTGCACGCGGCCATCGGCGACGCGTTCGAAGAATCGAATGGCCTCCCTGGCAGCACTCCGGCGGTCATCACTGACCGGCAGATCAATCCGGGTCAGCAGATCCGGACGTAGCATGTGCAGCGCAGGACGTATGCAGCGCTCTGGCAGCGTGAGGCCGTCAGCAAGACGATTCGCTGTATTGTCCCCAATGTAGCCGCGGGCCTGATTGACCACGCCCTCAATGAGGTCGGCCATTGGGTCCTGTCCTTCAGCGATCGCGGCCGCCTGGTAGGCTGCCAGCTCCGGAGCGCTGAAGACTCCCTGGACATCGGCTTCTGTGATTTCTCTCCACATGGGGTTGAATGGTGCGCTCTCGATGAAGCACTCCGGGGGAAAACAAGCAAAACCCCGGAGTGCTCGGATCGAAGGCGGTTGGACCTTCAAATGGTTCAGCTCACCGTGAACTTGCGGATTCCAAGGGTGCTGGTGATCTTGGTCAGTTCGTAGTGCTCCACGACGATCTCATAGAGCTTCGACGTGATTTGGCGCTCGTAAACGCGCACCGGTCCACCGCCTTCGCAGGGACTGACAAAGCGCTTGATGTTCGACGGATCTTCGGTGTCAGCACCGTCGAGAGCCATGAACATCAGAACCAGGTTACCGAGAACCTCGGACTTGGATCCGCCGGTCGAATAGCGCTCCCTGGAGACCAGCACTTGATCCACGTTGAGGATTGCAGCCAGCTGCTCGTAGGTCAGACCGGCACTGGCAAAACCGCCAGCAGAGGTCTGTGCGCGATGTGCCAGGAAGCGCTTGCTCCAGGCCGTGTCACCGTAACCCACGCGGTTTGGACGAACGCCCGAAGACGTCGTCGCGGTGACAATATCGCTCACTACGTCCTGATCCGGATCTTTCCCAGCCGTGGTGTCCCAGGTCTTCGCGGTGTTGGTCGCGGCAGCAGACAGCAGGGCAATCGCCCGGCGCAGGCTGTTGCGGCGGAGGCGGCGGAGGAGCTTCGCGGCATACTGCTTTTGCCAGTCCGTTTGATCAGCCACCTCATCAAGGTCCACACAGATCTTGAGACCACGGTTCGCGGTTTTCGCGTTGGTCTTGAGACGGGTGTATTCGACGGTGCCGAAATCACCACGCAGGGCGCGTTCATCGTTGTCCTCGGAGTAGAACTCCTCGGGGTTTGACGTTTCAGCGTACTCGAACTTGCGCGGCACACGGACCTCGGGAGCGAAGAACTGAAGTGTCGCCTCGATGTCGTTGCTGTCGCGCCAGCCGACCGCGTAGTTGGTCAGGGGCTCGCTGAAGAAGCTCTCGGTAAAGAGCGAGGAGTTGGCGGCGACAATGCGATCGTGAACGAACGCGCCGTCGTCGGCGGGAGCATGGGCAGCCAGGGCGAGGCCACCGAGGTAAGCGTTGAGGGCAATGCCCTTCTTGGTCAGATTTTTCATGGGAGTATTTCGATGAATGAATCAGTCGGTGAGGATCAGAGGATCAGGGGTTGACGGTTGGGAACCGGGGAATGATGGCGACCTGGTCACCGTCAGCGGCGGCGGAGCAGAACGGAGCAGTCTTGCCAACCCAGTAAGCACCGGTGACCACGGCATCCGTGACCTTGCCGCCCGCAGTGGCATAGACGTTTGTATTCTCAGCGATGGCCTTGCTGGCGATCACCTTGATCGTTCCGCCGACAGCACCGAGAAGCTGCACCGTCGCGGTGTCACCGCTGGCCGGCTCGTCGATGCACGGGCCGAGCGGAACCAGCGAGGCCGTGCAGAGAATGATCGACCCGGAGGCCGTTCCCTTCGCTGCCAGCAGATAGCGCGTGGAGAAGGCTGCTTCGGCGGTCAACGTGGCGCGGCCGTCTTCCAGCACCTTGTCAGTCGCGCCATTCCAGGCGACGTCCTTGAGGCGAAACGCCCACGCCTTCGCCATGACAGCGACGAGCGCGAGCACCAATAGTGAGGCCAGGATCAACCCGGCGATGATTTCGAATTTCATGGTTCTAGTCTGTTTGGTCTCGTTCGTTGTGATGGCGCAGCTGTTAGGCCTTGCCCTTTTCCTTTTCTTCCTTCGCAAGCTGCGCGTCGTGCGCGGCCTGAGTCGTGAGAACTTCGATGGCCTGGGCGCGGGTCAGACCGACTCGGGTCTTTTCAGCGATGGCCTCTTCCGTGATGCCCTTGGGCGCGGCGGCGGGAGTCAGCTCGGCGACATCCTTCTTGGCCTGAGCATCGATCGGGCTCTCGCCCGGTTCCGGCTGATCCAATGGAGACGTGCCGCCGTCAACCGTTGGCGTGGTCTCTTTAAGATCGACGTTGTTGGCCTTCGCCAGATCGGTGAGGATGGCGACGGTCGCTCCCTCGGGGATCTCGATGCCTGCGGCCGTCAAGCGGGCCGCGATGTCTTCCTTTTTCATGAGTCTATCTTTCGAGTTTAGAGTTTAGTGCTTAGGATTTCCCAAAACTCACTCGGCACCTTCTTCGCCCGGCTTCTTCATCGCCGCGAAGAGCTGGCTGAACTGCGGATCCGTTTCGACCGAGCGATAAGCATCGTCGTAGGACAGGCCCCTTGACTGCATGCGGCTGTTGACTTCGACCTGGATCGCGGCGGCGCGTTCCCGGCTGTTGCTGATCGCCACCTTGCGACCGCCGATTTCGAGCGCGCCGGTGTTGAGGGTCGGCTTCTTTTCACCGATGGCAGTGGCCAGGGCGACCATGTCCGCACCCGGAGCGATCAGGCTGTTCACGGTGGCCTCGCGGTCAGCTTCGGTCAGCTTGCCTGCCTTGATGGCAACGGCGGCGATCGCATCGGCACCAACCTTGCGTGAATTGGCGGCAGTAGTCTCTGCCGTCTTCTTTGCATCGGTGGCGAGGCGGGCGTTCTCCTCAGCCGTCGCTTTCGCGGCAGCGTCGGACTTCATGGTGGTGACGGCGGCGACGACTTCATCGTCGGTGGCAGTCGCGGGATCGAGGCCCAGGAGGGCACACAGTTTTTCTTTCATGATGGTGTCGGTTTCAGACGTGGGAGATTCGGGTTCGTCCTCCGGCAGCGGTTCACCGGAGTTCTGCGACCACGGCACGGAGCCGGGGATGTTCGGCGTGTTCACCAGGCCGATGGACAGCAGCTCGTCGGGCTGGATTACGTTGGCGGCCGTGCGCGGGAAGAGCCATGCGGGCGAGGGATAGACCCACCAGCCCTCAGTCTTGTTTTGCTCGCCCAGGGCGTTGTATTCCGGCTTGCCATAGAGGCCGTCTGCACGGGCTTCGAGAGCGGTCACCTTTCCGAGGCGACGATCATCGGGCCAGTTCTTCGGATCGACGTCCGGATGGCCGTGGAAGATCGGCACGCCACGGAACAGAGTGCCGAGCTTGTGGAAGACTGAGTTGAAGGTCGCGACCATCTGATCGGCCTCAGCCTTGGTGAATCGCTGGATCTTCTTTTTGTCGGCAGTCGGGAAATCGCCGTAGGGAGCGATCAATTCCCACTCGCCACCGCTGAGGGCAGCGGCATTTGCAATGACGCCGATGGCGCGGACTTTGCCGGAGTTGATGGCCACATCACGGCGGCGGAAAAGGAAGTTGAAGAGATTTGGTTTCATGGTAATGGTTGATTCACAGCTTGGTTGACTGAGGAGCCGCTCATAAGTCAGCCGTTAGCGCCGCACGGGCGGTCTCCCCGTGGTCCGGCGATTTTTCATCTGGTTCGCAGGAGCTTCCCCTGCCTGAAGGATTCGTCCGCTTTGTTGATTCGATCCGAGGAATAGTAGGTCCGGCCCTTCCCGTTCGGGACATACACAGCCATCCAACGCACAGGGCCGTTGCCGCTGTATTTCCTGAGATAGACTGTCTGGTTGGCCTTCTGCCAAACTTCGTGGGGGTTCTTCACCGCGCCCACCGCGTCATCCAGCTCACTGAGACGCTTCTTGATCTCCTGTCGCGGTTTGTCGCTCCAATGATCCATCAGCTCATCATTGAAGAGCACAGGGGATGAGCGGTCATCGAGAACGGTCTCCCCCTGCATCAGCCTCGCCGCCGCCTTGTAGGAAGGCACCGGAGCATGGCCTTCATCCGGCACGATCTTGGCACCTGGCAACAGGCCGTTCGATTTCCAATCTCCGGATGAAGATCCGCCGCCGCCACCCTCAGACCAGCGGCCACGGATGTCGCGGGACTGGGAAGGATCGAAAGCGTTCGCAGTGACCCCACCCGTGAAAGCCGCCACCAGCTCATCACCGATCGCGGCCGCCAGCAACTGGGAGTCCATGAACTCCGGCATGCGTTCGGAGATCATCCGCAGCGCGGTCTGCATCGCTGGGAAATCATCCGCCATCAAGGCACCTTCGAGAGCCCTGCCCAGTGGTTGCAGATCCGCCTGGAGAGAGTCGATCAGCTCATTCATCGCACCCGGCTGAGCCGCGTTCGCCACAGGATCTTGTCTTGAGTCTTGAATCTTGATGTCTTGTGTCTCCCCGAGCGCCACATCACCGGCATCCGCTTCGGAAAAGCCAAGAGCTTCCAAAATCTCTTGAACGGACAAGCGAACACCCAGCTTCTGAAGGGCGGTGACCGCCTCCAGGATGAACTTCTTGTCCACTCGCACCGGCGGCTGCACCTCGATGTAAGCCAGCGGTTCCACCCCTTCACCGAAGTGCCAGCGGATGACCTCGCGCTCGACCTCCTGCAAGGTCTCAGAGATCGTCATGCAGTCATCGGCTTCCAGCGTGTCGGTCTCGTCCGATTGGAGGCTGGCACCCGTGCCCTCGCCGTCCTTGCTCGACATCGAGCTGAGGTCGGCTCCGCGATAGAGTGCAGCCATCTTGCGGTCGGCCCGCTCGATGAATGCAGGCATCGGCATCGCGGTCGGTGAACCATTCGGCTGGATCAGCTCAATCTTGGCCGTGCCGTCGTCACCATAGACCACGGCGGAGAAATCCTGACCGAAGGATTCGACGGCAGACTTCATTGCCTTCCCGGCTGGCGTGTCCTTGCCCGCGCTCACCCGACCGAGCACACCCGGCATCGAAAACTTCTCAGAAAATGCCAGCCAGTCCTGGGTGCAGAACTTCTTGCCCAGGTAATCAATGAGGCAGGCGATCATCAGACCATCGCCATAGGTGACCATCCACTCGCTCGGGTCCATTTCCTCACCGATCACGCCGACGCCATCGCGGATGAACCGCAGCCGGCCTTCACGATTCTCAAAGAACCACAGTGGCACGAACTCGAACGTCGCCCGGAGGCGGCCCGGCTCCGGCCGCCACACGATGTGATGCACCGCGTAGCGATACGAGACGGAGGTCATCATCTGCTTGATCAGGCGTCCCATGCCCCCGCGCTCGTTGCGGTCATAGGCATTCTCGGCGCGGACATTGTCCCAGAACGCCTTCAGGATCTCCTGATGCTTTTCCGCCTCGGGGGACTTGTCCCGCTTCAGCACCTTCCACTCGCGGGCGGCCGTGGCCTTCTCGCGTTTCGGCTTCACCGATTTCAAGGTGTCATCCCGATCCGCGACCACTTCGGCCAACAAGGCGAACTCACGCAGGTCACCATACTCGAACGCGTCGAGAGCCCTGGTCAGGGTCTCAGGCGTCAGAGTCCGGAGCGGGTTGTAGCGTGCCCGGCGAGCCGACTTGATTGAGTCGGCTCCGAACACAGGATCCGGGGTCTTTTGAGCTTTGGGTGCCATCAGAGTGAAATTGGATTGGTGAAAGGCCTAAAATTGCGCCGGGAATTGACCGCAGACCCCACGCAGGGCGTTTTCTGGCCGACTGAGGCCACATGGAGCCATTTCGCATGACCCCCCCTGCAAATCGCCTCAGAGACGCTCGCCGCCATACAGGAGAATTGAGTGATCACAGCGCCCTCCTTCCACGGTCCCGACGAGGGCGTTCAATGGTCTCTGATTCGATCGGGGCAGCGACCACCGCATGCCCGCCGATCAGCTCCGACAGTGCCGAGTAGGCATTGCCGAGCATCAGGTGGTTCTCGCATTTATCGACGTAGTCGGAGGCCTCGCCGTCGCTGCCCTTGTCACGCTTCGATCCGGTGATGAGATGGGCTTCTAAGGTCTCGACGATCGGAAGGCAGCCAGTCTCCTTTCGAGGCAGGCGCATCACCGGCTCTTCGAGCAGCTTGCCATCCACTACCCGGATGACGTTCTCAGCGGGTGTGAGGAACTCATTCACCACCCGGTCAATCGACTCGAAGCGGTTGCAGCGAATCACCGGGTAGAACTTGTTGAACCCGCCCTGGGGATCGATGCCCAGCTTGTGGACGATGCCGCCGCCTTGCTTCACCGAGAACTCCACCACGAAACAGCGTAGGCCTTCCCAGCGCTTGCTGGCCCCGTTCCATGTCAGTCCACCAGGGAACTGGAGGCGGGCCTCATCTGGCTTTCCATTGAACGGCAGCCAGTCGATATCTTCCAGGCCGTTGAGCTTGTAGCAAAGGGCGATCGCCTGATTGACCGCCGGGTTGGCATCGATCGAGAGGCAGCTCAGGCCGAGCTTGTAGAACAGCGACTCGGCGCGGGCGACCATCTGCGAAAGCGGGATCTGCTCCGCCCAGTTGATGCGTTTCCTTGCATCGCTGAAAACGTCTCGGCTCACGAACCAGCAACGGTTGCCCGTGTCCATCCCACCGAAGCGAGGAACGGCGGCCGGAGCCAATGATAGATCAAACGGCGCTTCCACTGTGCGGGCCCGGAGAATGACCTCGGGATTGATCGCCTGCTCGACGTTCGATGGCAGCGCCATCACATCGCAACGGAACACAACCATCATCTCCGGATCCTTGATGGCGTCCTGCCACCGGGAGACGAACTGATTGATCGGCATCGCGCCGATCGCGAATTGCGAGATCCGGAACGACCACTTGCGCAGCTTGATCCGCTCAGGCTTCAAATGCTTCAGGATCGGCTGGCTCCGGTCGATCACATGACCCGTATCTGGATCGGCGAAGTAGTAGTTCGCACCTGGCTGATAGGGCCACGCGTTTCCCTTGTCATCCCGGAACTCTCCGGCATTGGTCAGCTTTGGATCGGTCGGCGATGGCTTCCCATCCACCGCCAGGCGGCAGCAGGCTGGCCAATTCTCCTCAAGGTTGATCGTGCGATCCCCGCCGACATCGAAAACGTAAATGCCCTGGGAGCCATCCTCCCACTGCTTCTGCTGTCCCGCTGCATGGAGACGCTGCGTGCCGATCGACGACCGCAGTCGCAGATCGGAGGCCGTCATACGGCCGGTGAGATACTTGGACCGCTTCGCCGGAATGTCGTCCTTCTCGTCTTCCATCACGGCATCCATCGAGAATGACGTCGGAATCTTGCCCATGCCACGGATCATGCCCTGAGCTTTGCGCTTGCCGTCGCTGACCTGGAACGCGCCCTTGCGGTTGACGGACCGGCCTCGCTTGTCATCCATCTTGCCGACCTGCATCAGAGGACCGAGCCAGTCGATCTGTTCGATCACATCCGGGCGAAGTTTGGCGTCAACGATGCCCTCCACCAGATCATCGTCGGGAAGGTAATAGCCCCAGTTCCTGAACTGGCAGGCCGTGAGATACATCCCAAAGTTAAGGGCTAGAATCGTTTTCCCAAACTGAGCACCGCCGCAGAGGTCAATGGTCGAGTCAGGCAGCGGTTCGCCTGTGTGAGATCCCAGCACCAGATCAAAGGTCTCGACAATCGGGATAAGGGCCTCACGACCGACCAGCGAGTACTGCACATACTCACCACCGGGAGTCTTCACCTTGGCATGACGCTCAAGGAACTCACGGAACGACGCCACCTTTGGAGCTGCTCCGTTGGACGATCCGGAGAGCTTCTCGCTCAATCTCGCCACGGCACCACGCTGCTTGATCACGCGGCACCTCCCTTCTTGGCCAGGCGCTCATTGAGCTGGCGCAGCAGATCCTCTGCTTGCTTGTCGCCCTTCACGGCATCCAACAGCGCATCGATCCCCGCCTCCTCCTTGGAACGCACGAACTCCCTCGCCTTCGCGGCGGCTTGATTGCTCTCCTTCAGCTTGACCCAGTTCCGCGCATAGATCGCCTTCGTCTTCGCATCGACTTCCTGACCACTGATGATCTCGAAGGTCGTCTGCTTCATGAACTCGGTGATCGCCGTGTCCCAGTCCACTGCACCGGCCCGGTCCACCAGACCCTCGGCGGCAGCGGCGGCCAGACTCATCTCCTCATCCTTGATTGGCTGGCAATGACGGTGCCAGAAGTGCATCAGCGCATCGCCGGTCGTGGTCGTGTTGCACGTTTCCAACAGCCAGGCCTTCGCCTCCTTGTAGGTCGCGCCTGCGAGCAACAAGTCGCGCAGCTCCAAAACCCGGCTTTCGGGTTTGAGCTTGTCGAGCTTGCTATCGCCCCTGGCTTTGCGCTTCCGGATCATTGTTCTGCGAGTCGGCTCAGTCCCTCCGGAGTGATTTTGATCAGCGTGTAATCCTCACCGGCCGTCACCGTGACCTGGTGCTTGCTCTCCAGGTTCCGGACATGCCGGGCCTGATCGCTCACAGACAGCGTGACGCCACGCACGCGCAGCTCGCTGCCCAGCACGGGCTCACGCAGTCCGCGTGGATGGCAGAGCTGAAGGATTTCAAGGATGTGCAGTTCGGGAGTCATCGTCCGGTAGGTTTGTTGAGGGATCGCTCCAAGAGCGTTCGCACGTTGCTGTTGATTTGGGTCAGCTCCCCCTTCACCTCCGCCAACGTCGTGGCCACGGTGTCGATCCGGCGGTGGACGTTGCTCTGCGACTCACGCGCCACACGGCGCTGCTCGTCCATCGCCGCCTCGATCTTCACCAGCCGGGCGTCGATGTCTTCCTTCACCTCCGCCAACTCGTCCTTGGTAGCCGGTGGGGAAATGTCCTGCACCGTCAGCGGATCACGCACCGGCACCGGCTTCTGAAGCAGCTTCCGGATGCCCAGGCCTCCGCCTGTCACGAACAGCAGGATCGCCACCCACTTGCCCAGCTCCTCCGCTGTGAACTTCGCGGACTCGCCGCTTACGTCCGCCATCATCAACTCCGCGATCACCAGGGCCATCACTTGGACCCTCCTTTCAGGAACCGCTGAGCGGCTTCATAGATCGCGAACGAGTGGACGCGGCCTCGAATGCCACTGATCCATCCACCCCGCGCCAGCCAGCCGCAGAGATCCCGCAACGATGGGCCGGAGAGATCCTTCAGGAACTCGACCAGGTCATCCGCCCGGACCGCTTTGTCAAAGACGGTCTCGCCTGCCTCCGCTGGAGTGGTTGAGAGAGGGGCCTTCACAGCTCTCCTCCTTCCACAAAGCGAATCCGGCTGCGGATGCTGACCAACGGACGGATCCTCTCGTAAACTCCATCGCCTTCACGCCCACCCGAGGCGTTGGTGTTGCCCTCGACGGTGCGGACCATGCCGTTCTTGGCATCCGAGACTGCGATGCCAATGTGTGAGAAACCGAAAACGACTATGTCACCTCGCCGAATGTCTCCAGAATGCGGCTTGCGAAGGTCCACGCCCTTGGATTGCTCTCGTGCCCATCTCTCGTAATCCCAGGCACCGGGAGTGGTTGGACGTTTGAAGGCGATCTTGCGGTCGCGCACCGCTTGATACACCGCCCAGCAAACAAATGCTGCGCACCAGGCGTAACCATCGTCACCAGGACGCGGCCCATTCGGATCGTAGGAGTCGGAGTCGAAAAACTCCTGGAGCCGTTCGCCTTTGTTGGCTCCGCCGCTTTCGCGGACTCCGATCCGGCTCTCAGCGAATCGGGCCACGGCCTCTGGAATGGTCAGCTTACTCATGGCCGTGGCAGTCGTGGTCTTTGCGCTCCCCTTCGATCCCCTGCGTCCGGTCCACCGCTCGGACCAACAGCCCGGCGATCGCTACCAGCATGCAGACCATCAGCAGCAGGCCGATGCCCACGCCGATCAGCGGATTGGAGATATCGAGCATCGCGAGCATGTCTTCGTTGGAACTTGGCGTTTGGAACTTGGGACTTCGAAAGGAGAGGAGGCAGGGCCTTCCATGCGTCGCGCTGGCGATCGCTCAGGCCCCCGCTGGTTCATTTATCTGCGTGGACACGCTTGCGGGCCTCGATCACGGCGGAGCCGGTCACCTGGCCTGTCTCACGATCACGCATGGAGAACCTCCCGAACGGGAGCGCGTTGCCGTCCTCAAACTTCAGACCCGCCTTGGCGTCACGCCCACCCACGTAGGCGGAGCCCTTCAGCTCGTAGTCGTCCAAAAAGGAGCACGATGACAGCGCACCACCAGCCAGGATCAACGCTGTCACCGTGCAGACCAGGAGCAAGGATTGAACCGTTCCTTGACCTCCTAGAAACTTCGAAAGGGCAGGGAAGCGATTGCCCAGCAGACCCATCAGCCCCCGAGTGATCACCACCGTCAGGATTGCCACCACGGCCGCGCCAAGAGTGGCCCCGTCCTGATTGACCGCTTGCACATCACCCTCGGCGATCAGGCCGTGGGAAAACAGGAAGGCTCCCAGACCGGCGAACCAGGTCAGGAGATGGCGGAGGAGGGATCGAATCGGATCGTTCATGGAGTGGCGTGGTCGAGGCGCACACCATGCGCTCATTCCCCACACGCTTGACTCCACTCACCTCCACTCACCCCTACTTCACCATCACCTGCCGCGCTCGCATCTGCTTCTGCTTGTGATCCCACACGCTCAGCAGATCGATCCGCCAATGACAATTCTTGGCCTCCGGATTGAGCTTGTAGGCACGCAGCGCTCCCAGCTCGATCAGACTGTAAATCACCTTCCGGTCACAGTTGTCCAGCATCCGCCGCGCTTTCGACACACTGCCCCACCGGCGCAGCTTCTGATCAGATCCAGGCACAGTCAGGTGCCGATCCTCCTCCCAGGACATCCGGGGAAAAAAGTCCATCTGCTCATGAGTTCGCCCATTCATGAGCCTCATCCTAGCACCTCCCCAAGCCGTTTTTGAAAATCGGCAAAGATTTTTCGGCCGACCCTTACACGTAAGGGTTTCCAGCCTGTCACGGCCCAACGGAAGAGGATGAGAATCCAGCTTCTGACGAGCCGACCGTTTAGTCTAACGGGCCGACAACTCTCATCCGGG
>JAIYDT010000130.1 GCA_027487355.1 Verrucomicrobiaceae bacterium | reverse complement strand
CCTCAATTTCTCACCGCTCCTCCTCGAAGTTCCGGCGGATGTCACTGTGAACAATGTCGATCTCGCCCTTGAACTCGAACACCTCAGCTACTTCATCCGCTGAGTCTCCGGGAAATTCCCCTAAGGAAACCCCGGCTTCCCACGTTCCCCCTGCATCACCCGCGGCTCAACGCCCCGGACCGCCAATGGAGGAAACGCGCGAACAGTTCATCGAACGAGCCCTGGCCGACTACGAGTCGCCCCTGGTCGGCTACGCCATGAACATCGTCCACGACGTCGAACGCGCCCGTGACGTCGTCCAGGACACCTTCATCCGCCTCTGCCAGCAGGATCTCGCAAAGGTCGGAGTCGGCCTCAAGTCCTGGCTCTACACGGTCTGCAGGAACCGCGCCCTCGACGTCCTCCGCAAGGACCGCCGGATCGAGCCACTCGACGACGTCCGCTGGAAACGCATCGCCGGACCCACGGTCGCGCCGGACCGCCAGCTCGATCAGGAAGAGCGGCTTTCGCTGGTGATGCAATATCTCGACCGCCTCACGCCGAACCAGCGCGAGGTCATCCTCCTCAAATTCCAGCAAGGCCTCAGCTACCAGGAAATCAGCGAGAAGACCGGCCTCACTTCCGGCAATGTCGGCTTCCTCATCCACACCGGCCTCAAGCGCCTCCGCGACCTGCTCCCTGCCGATCTGATGCAGGACTAACTTCCCTTTTCACCGCCATGAAACTCCATCCCGAAGATCCCAGACTCACCGCATATCTCCTCGGTGAATTGTCGCCGGAGGAAGCCGCCGCCGTCGAGCGCGCCGCCGATGCCGATGCCACCGTTCGGGCCGCGCTTGATGAATCCTACAAGGTCCAGCGGGTGCTGATGGGGGCACTGGCCCCCGATTCCCGAATCCTTCTGCCCCGTCAGCGTGAGAACATCCGTCGCGCCCTGCGGGAAACGCCCAATACCGGCGAACCGATCCCCTTCCCTGCCCGGAAACGCTCGCCCGCCTCGTATCTGACGCCTCTCGGCATCGCTGCCGCACTCGCGCTCGTTTCCTGGATCGCGTTCCGCCCCACCGAGGACGCCACCACCGCGCCCATCGCCACGGCCCCTTCTGACGGGCCGGCCTCCACGTCGCCCGCCCCGGTCGAAAAGCTGCCTTTCGCCGTCGCCATTCTCCCAGCCCCAGGCCCGAAGGTCCCGGGACAAACGATGTCGAATCCGCCCGCCAAGGACCAGCTCGCCGTCAATGCCAAGGCCCTCGATCTGGCCCTGCGCGATGCCTCGGGTGAAATGCTCGACCGTGTGGCGCAGCAAATTGCCGATGCCCCCCTTCCCGACACCTCCAGCCTGCCCGACCTGATCGCGCGCGGCTCGGTTTCCACCGCCGTGTCCACCCAGCTCGACCTCCCCATCCTCTCTGGACGCGGCAGCCTCGCCTGGATCTACAAGTCGGTGAAGGAGAACCGCACCCTGCCCCCGGCCAAGGCCGTCCGCCTCGAGGAAATTCTCAACGCCTTCGAACTCCGTCCCAGCGGCGGCACGGCCGCGATCTCCAAAGGCGTCAGCGTCTCGACCGAAACGCTTTCCTGCCCGTGGAAACCCTCCGCCACCCTGCTGATGATCCACCTCCAGGGAGCCGCCAATGGCCCCCGGAAGATCGAGGCCGCCCTCAGCGTCGATCCCTCCGCTGTTTCCAGCTTCCGCCTGCTCGGCTTCTCACCCATGCGCGGTGTGGAGCCCGGAGCCCTGCCCACCCAACTGCCTGCCAGAACCGCCACCACCCTGCTCGTCCAGATCGAGCCCCGCGCCAATGCGAGCCGGCTTGGTGACATCAAATGGAAAGTCGATGGAGCCGATGCCGCCCCGCTGGCCGTCATCCGGAATCCCGAAACGGAACCCTCCAACGACGCCCGTTTCGCCGCTCTCCTCGCGTCCTACTCCCTCTGGCTCACCCAAGACCGGGCCGATGCCATCGATACCCAGATCGTCGCCGGTCTCGCCCGCGAGTGCTCTGCCTCGGATCTTCCCCTCGACCGCAAGGAGGTCCTCGTGCTGATCGGGAAGACCATCGACCTGGGAAATTGATCGACCGGTGAGGATTCCAACAGGCCGGCAACGATCACGCTCACCGCTCACTGACCACCAGTCCCCTTCCCCATCCTGAACGCCCGCCACGCCAGCCCGGCCGCCAGCAGCGAGACCACCGCCGCCCCGTAGAACGGCAGGCCCGGAATCTTCATCGAACGTTCCGGCGCGATCGCCCAGGAAAACATCGCCGTCCAGATCAGTGGAGCCAGAACGCCTGAAATGCTGTTGAGGCCGTTCAGCGCCCCCTGCACCGCGCCCTGCTCATCTGGTGGGACCGCTTGTGAAATCATCGACTGGGTGGCCGGTGAGCCGATGCCAGCCAGCGAGCCGATCAGGATGATGCCGAAAATCATCCAGCCCTGCGTGGCCGAACCATAACAGGCCATCGCCACCGCCATCGCCAGCAGACCCACATACACGCCACGCTTCTCCCCGATCACCTTCAGGATGCGTCCCGCCAGGCCACCCTGCACGATGGCCGCCATCACCCCGACCAATGCCAGCGACCAGCCGACCCGATCGGTGTCCCATTGATAGCGCTCACCGGTGTAGAGCACCCACAGGCTCGGATAGATGTTGCCCGCCAGCATCGTCAGGAAATAGGTCCACGCCAGACCCATGACGACCGGCCAGCGGCCCAGGGCGGTCAGGGCCTTGATCGGATGCGCGCTCGACCACGTGAACGCCCGCCGGTTTTCCGGAGCCAGCGACTCCGGCAGCACGAAGGCCCCATAAAGCCAGTTCAACAGCGTGATTCCCGCCGCCACCAGGAAGGGCATGCGCAATCCATACGTGCCGAGCAGCCCGCCGATCGCCGGTCCCGCGATGAATCCCAGCCCGAAAGCCGCTCCGATCATCCCGAATCCCGCCGCACGCTTCTCCGGCGGCGTGACATCGGCGATGTAGGCGCTGGCCGCCGAGAAATTCGCAGCCGTGATCCCGGAGACGATCCGCGCCAGATACAGCCAGCCGATCGTCGGAGCCCAGGCCAGCACCAGGTAGTCGATGCCCGAACCGAACAATGACATCAGGATCACCGGCCTTCGTCCAAAGCGGTCGGACAAGCTCCCCAGGATCGGCGAGAACACGAACTGCATCAGCGCATACAGCGCCCCCAGCCAGCCCACCGAATGCGTCGCCGCCTGGAGGTTGTTGCCCTGCATCTGCTCCACCAGCTTCGGCAGAACGGGAACGATCACCCCGATCCCGAACACATCGAGGAAAAGTGTGATGAAAATGAAGAGGATCGCGGGCTTCGGTCGGGCCATGCGCGGAGGCTAGAGTGAAGTCCCAACAAGTGGCCATCCCCGATTCACGGCCGGTTGGAACCATCAAGCCGACCTGCCCGGCTCCGAGGCCTTTCCCTTGGGCAGCCAGGGAAGCAGAAACGGACCCCTTGTCTCATCCCTTCTAGTTCCAGTGGAGCAAGCTGGAGAACTGCTGATCACTTCCCATCTTGAGCTGGTGGCGGCTGCGCAGGCCGATTCTCTTCGGCTGTTTTGCGCATCGCATTTCTAATCGCAATATCGAATGGAATGCGTCGCCCTTCCATGTACTTACTCATTTTCTTCATTGCTGTTCTTGCTTCTGGCAGACTGTAGAAATCAGCAAGAATCTTAAGTTCATCCGCTGTGAACGTCTTAACCAAGAGTTCCTTAAAATTCTTAGTGAGCGTATCTAAATCCAAATTTTTGGGCATCGCGGCGAGAAATCTCTCTCTGTCGTATTCAGGGACGGTTTTTGCTATGACAGCAGCCATCTCCGTAAAGTCTTCCGACGGCGGATTCGCCTTCAAGTATCGATCAGCTTGGCTCGATCGGTTTTCTTGCGTATCCTCCATTGCGGAACACAGTGAGACTAGACTGATCGCCAATAAGATGAAGATTTT
>JAIYDT010000003.1 GCA_027487355.1 Verrucomicrobiaceae bacterium | reverse complement strand
TTTTTTTAGGCGCTCGAAAAGCGGCTCCGGCATCGCGTCGGCAAGATGATTCATGAACAGGGTCCGATACTTGGAAGCCGCTTGAATTCAATCAATTAAATTTGTCCACTCTGCCTAGGAGCGCGGGTTTTCAATCCGCTCTGGAATTGTCCTCAACTTGGAGATTCATTCGTCATTCAAGCATCCGGAGCCCCACCTCATGAACCGACAGATCTTCCTCAATCTCCCCGTGGCCGACCTCTCGAGATCGACTGCTTTTTTCAATGCGCTCGGCTTTCCGCTTGATCCGAGGTTCAGCGGTGATGGGGCGGCCTGTGTCGTCATTAGTGACACGATCTCGGTGATGCTGGCCTCGCATGAGAAGTTCCGCGAGTTCACCCCCAAGGCCGTCTGCGACGCGACCCAGGCGGTGGAGGTGTTGATCAATCTCACCTGTGGCAGCCGTCAGGAGGTGGATGATCTGGTGGCAAGGGCCCTTGCCGCAGGAGGCACGACCTATGATGAGGCGGAGGATTTCGGGTTCATGTACACGCACAGTTTCGTCGATCCGGACGGACATGGCTGGGGGCTGCTGCATCTGAGCGATCCGCCGAAGGATCCTTGAGCGTTGAAGGCTCCATGATTGCATCGGAGGTGGGATCACATCGTAAACCCTTAAACACCGCTCTCGCGTCGGAATTGTGAGGACTATGACCTTGCAGGGAGTCTTGGGATTTGTTGGAAACTCCAGTGGGCCGCCCGAGCAGGCGGCCCGCGACCTTTTCGGCGCTATCGATTCCATCAACCGAACACCATCATGACCTGCCTGCGTCTTCTCATCGCCGCTCTTTCACTAGGACTAGCCAGTTGTTCCTTTCAGAAAGTCGTCACTTCCGCGCAACCGACCGCCTTCCTGACCTCCTCGGGCACGGATACCTCCTCGAAGATCGGCAGGCTTCCCTTTCAACACTCGTGGCGAAACCCCTCGGTGGACCTCCGTCAGTACCGCTACGTCGTCCTCCGCCCGGTGACCACCGCCCACCTTCGCAAGGAGCAGTGGTGGGACAGTTACAGCCTTTATGTCCCGGACGCTGCCGCGTATGTGAAGAACTGCAATGGTCTGGCCCGCTACTTTTCCTCGTCGATGAAGCGCTCATTCTCGGCACGCGGCAGCCGTCTGGCGCTCACGGACAGCACGACGGGAGCTGGCACGCTGGTGATCGAGGCCGCACTCACCGAGGTGACCTTCGGACGCCCTGCGGGATATGTCGGCTCGATGGCGGTGCCGGGGGGGAGTCTGGTCAACTCCGCAGCGGCCTCGCCGGTGAACGCCTTCGAACTGAAGGTGAGGGACGCCGCCACGGGCAAGCTCGTCGCCACCGTGGCCGACCGCCGTGGCACGAAGTTGAAGATCGTCGATTTCAACAAGCTCACTTATGACAAACCCAACCGGGAGATCTGCGATGAGTGGTCCCAGCAGCTGATGCAGGCCACGAACAAGGACCTCTTTCCGCAGGTGAAGCGCTCCTGGTTCTCCGTCTTCTAACAGGATTCCCTGCCTCGCTGTCCTCGAACCGATTTCCTCATGAAATCCCCCGTTTTCATCCTCCCGCTGCTTTCCTTGCTGGTCGCCACCGGTTGTGTGAACCAGACTCTCCCTCCGGAAGTCGGGATTCAACGTGCCTCCGTGTCCCACTTGAGGGAAGCGGGTGTGAAGACCACGCCGGAAGAGCAGCGCGCCTGCCTTTACCTCCAGTCCGCATCGGAAGCCCAGGCCCTGCTGGGTTCCAAGGAGTCCGCAGAGGCGGCCAAGGTTGTTTACAACAAGGCGGCTGCCGATCTCACGGTGCTGCTGCGCACCGCAGACCAAGGCAGGATGTGGAACCGACCCCTGACCCTTTCCTCAGGTGGCACCACCTATCGCGTGCGCTTCGCCAAAGGCTCGTCTATCGGGGTATGGGATCCGAACTACTTCACGTCCTTCACTCCGGCATCCGAGGTGCCGCAGAAGACGCTGCATCGGGAGAATCGCCAGAATGGGTTCGGTGGAGCCCTGGTCGGCGTGCACAAGCGCGAGCCCGCTGAACCCCTGACTCCCAAGGTTGGTGTGACGGCCCCGGTCACGGCGACCCTTGATTTCAAAGGCAGCGAGGTCACCCTGACGCTTCACGATCCCGGGGTGAAAACGAAGGCCCGGGTGGCCGGTGCCGAGCGTCCTTTGGAAGCGGACTTCTCGGCCCCGTTGGCCTACTATCCAGCGACTTCGGAGCTCTGGAGTGGCCTGATGGGGGCGATCCGTGTCTCCGAGTACATGAGGAAATCGGGGCTCTTCATGTTGCAGCCCTATGAACCCGACCGCATCCCGGTGATCTTCGTCCACGGACTGATCTCCACCCCTCAGATGTGGCGGAATGTGATCAACGAACTCGAGGCGGATCCCACCTTGCGCGGTCGTTACCAGTGCGGGGTCTTCGGCTATCCCACTGGAAATCCGCCGGCCTACTCGGCGCTTCTGCTGCGTCAGGAACTGGCCAAATTCCGGCAACTCCATCCGGAGGCACCCGGTGTGGTCCTTGTCGGTCACAGCATGGGCGGGCTCGTCTCTCGGATGCAGGCCACCACGGTGACGCGCGAGAGCTGGGAAGTGATCGGCAAGGACAAGGCGGACAAGCTGTTCGGGCGGGTAGGCAGGAACTCTCTGGCGGAGAAAACCCTGACCTTCCAGGCGAACCCTCAGGTTGATCGGGTGGTCTTCATTTGCACTCCCCATCGTGGCAGCGAGTTCGCCATGAGCAGCATCGGTGAACTCGGCCGACGCCTGATCTCCCTGCCAGTGGAGATCACCGCTTCGATCACCAGCGGCATGGGAGATGCGCTGGCGGTCGTCACCGGTGCTCCCGGGCGCATGCCAAACAGCGTGACCGGCCTTTCTCCCAGGAATCCGATGCTCAAGGTCCTCGATTCACGCCCGATCGAAGCTCCCCACCACAGCATCATCGGTGATCAGGGCAAGGGCGACAGTCCGAACAGCGACGACGGCTTTGTGAAATACTGGAGCTCACATCTCGGTCGGGCCAGATCCGAGAAGATCGTCCCCGGGCCCCACGGGGCCTGCGAGATGCTGGAAACCATCACTGAACTACGCCGCGTCCTTCATCTTCATCTCAAGGAGCATGGGCGTTGAGCTGGGCCCCGAGGCAATGCTTCATCCGGCATGATATCACATCACAACTCCAAGAACCTTCTGATGATAACCCAATCCGCTGATCTGAAATGAAAGCCAACCTCCATCTCACCACCGGGCTCGCGTGCGCGATGCTTGCCAACTTCGGCCTGTGTGCCGAGGAACCGTCTCCCGAAGTCGCCGGCCTGCAAAAGACCGCCGAGGAGTTCGTGACTGCCTTCAATAAGAAGGATGCCGGTGCCCTCGCTGCCCTGTTCACCGAGCAGGGAGAGATCACCGACATTGATGCTGCGGATGTGATCAGCGGTCGCGCCGGGATCAAGGCCCACTATGAGGAAATCCTCGCGACGGAGGAAGCGCCAGCCGTTGCCTTGGAGGTCGGGTCGGTGCGCATCATTGCCCCGAATCTCGCGATCGAGGATGGCACGGTTCATTTCACCCCACCGGGAAAGGATGAGCCGGCCCGTTCCACCACCTACACCGCCGTGCTCCAAAAGAGCGCTGCCGGAGCCTGGCAGATCGCCAGCAGCCGCAGCCTCAAGGACGTGACCGATGCTCCCGGCCAGCTTGCGGATCTCGCCGATGGGTTGAAAGGGGACTGGACCGCCCGGAAGGACGGCCTCCGCATCGATCTGGCCCTCGGCTGGGATGGCAGCGGCAAGTTCGTTTCCGGTGAATTGCTCACCACCGCTCCGGATGCCCCTTCCCAGACCACCACCCTCCGTTATGGCTGGGATGCGGCGAAGAAGGTTATCACCTGTTGGTCCTTCGACAGCGCCGGTGGATTCTCGAAAGCCGAATGGACGCCCATCGAAAAGGGATGGCAGATCCACACCGAGGGCACCACTTCCAGCGGAGAAACGATGAGTGCCAACCAACGACTCATCTTCCTGGACAAGGATACTTTCCTCTGGACTGCCAAGGATCGCCTCGTCGATGGCGAGTCGCTTCCAGACCATGAACTCCGGGTCGTCCGTCAGTCGCCGGAGCCTGCCGCAGAGTGAATCACTGACCCTTCAAGAATCATGAAACTCACCCCATATCTCTTTGCGGTCCTGATGGGACATTCAGCGCTGAATGCCCAGACCCAAGGCCGCCAATTCAACGGCGGCACCAAGGAGGCCCCGAACCGCCAGGCACCGGTCAACCGGAGCCCCGTGACCGGCTCAAAGCTCCAGCGTCCTGTCGAGCAACCCGCCCCACAACCCGTCGCCCGCCCGACCCCAACGCAGCCGACAGCTCGCCCGGCTCCACAACAGCCCACGGTTCGGCCGACCCCTCAAATGCCGACCACTCGTCCTGCGCCGGAGCAGCCGACCGCCCGTCCGGCTCCTCTTCCTGCAACCAGGCCTTCTGTGGAGCGCCCGTCCGTGGAACGCCCGACCACCCGTCCGCAGCCTCTTCCCGAACAGAAGCCGGGCTTTCAACGCCCTGACGAACGTCCCACGACGCTTCCGGCAAATCGTCCTGATTCGTTGCGTCCAGGCGGAGGTGGATCGGTGAATCGTCCGACCACCCTTCCGGAAACCAAGCCGATGCCGCTTCCCGAGAGGCCGACCGGCAATCGCCCGGCCACCCTTCCCGGCATGGTGACCTATCCGGACCGTCCAGGCACCAGCCGTCCGAACCTGCCCGGAAACCAACCCGGCACCAACCGGCCCAATGTCATTGACAATGACCGCATCAAGATTGATCGGGGCGACAAGACCCTCAACAACGTCCACATCAACCAGGTCAACCTCGGAGGCCACAATCAAGGACTCAACCGTCCCGTCACCCTCCCAGCCAACAAGCGCACCTGGGACAACAACAAGTGGGGCGGAAACAACAGCGTCTGGGGGAACAACGTGAACATTGGCAATAATGTGAACGTCAACATCAACAACAACCACTTCTATCAGAACAACAACTACTCCTATCATCCGAACTACTGGGGGGCGAATCCCTGGTGGGGTGCTGGAAGCTGCCACAGCTGGCATTACGGCCACTGGAACTACGGCTGGAACAGCCACTACTACCACAGCCACTGGTACTACCATGATGACAACTTCGCCTCCGGATTCATGTGGGGCATCGCGGTCTGGAGCCTTGGAAACATGATCTATGACATGGGATACCAGTCGTACAGGAATCCCTACCCGGCCCCTCCGGTCCAGAACACCACCATCGTCTATACCCAGCCGCTTTCGGTCACCGCCGCCGCCAATCCTCCGGGAGATGAATCGAAGGCCAAGCTTGCGGAAACCAAGTCGGCGGAAGCGGTCGAGCGCTCCCGCGCAGCCTTCAAGAAGGGCGACTATGTGAGTGCGATGTCCACGGTCGATCAGGCCCTTGCCTACACCCCCGGCGACGTCACGCTGCATGAATACCGCGCCCTCGTCCTGTTCGCCCTTGGCAAGTATGCGGATGCCACCGGCGTGCTTAATCCCGTCCTCGCGTCCGGACCCGGCTGGGGCTGGGACACGATGGTTGGATTCTATGCCTCATCTTCCACCTATGATGCTCAGCTCCGCAAGCTGGAAGCCTACGTCAAGGGCCAGCCCGACGCGGCAGACGGCCATTTCCTCCTGGGCTACCACTACATGGTCGGCGGTCATATGGACAAATCCTACGAGCAATTCGAGCGAACCACGAAACTGCAGCCGGCGGACTCGATCGCCCGCCAGCTTCGCGACCTCACGAAGAGTTCACTGTCCGATGAGGGCGAGCCCGGAGTTTCTGCCGCCGTGCCACCCGCTCCCGTGCCCAGCGAAAAACTCGTCGGCACCTGGGTCAGTGATCGCGGCCAGGATGGAAAGGTCACCTTCACGATGACAGCCGGTGGTGACTACACCTGGTCCTATCTCAACGGCGGCAAGACCACCGACCTGAAAGGCACCTATGGACTCAACGATCAGGGCCTGCTGGTCCTCAGCTCGGACGACTCACAGATGGTTTCCGAAGTGACCCTGGACACGGACAAGAAGATGAAATTCATCCTCATCGGCGCACCGGACGGTGACCCGGGTCTCGACTTCACCAGGAACTGATTTCATGATGAATCGGGCCGGGGAGGTTTTCCTTCCCGGCCCTTTTTCTTTCGATTCATGTGAAGGTTGCTCCTTTCCCTTTCCCATCAAACTCATGAACCCACGATTCTTTCTCTTCGCGTCCGTTCTTCTCATCTCGACCGCCGCGGCTCAATCACCAGCCCCCAATGCCAGTGCAACTCGTGAGCAGGGCGTGATCCTTCAAGCCTCGGACCTGCTCCCGGCTGAACTCCTGCGCGGCCCCTGCCACCGGGTGCGTGACCAGGTGGTGACCGATGGCTTCATGGCCCACTTTGAAATCGATTCCGACTTCGGACTGTTCGAAACCACGGGCGTCGTCCAGACCAAGCAGCGGCTCGTTGAGATCGAGGCCATCCGCAAGCTCGTCGAGACCAGCAAGGGTGACCTTTTCGCCGAGGGCATGAAACGCTCGATCACCCAGCCGATCGAGGCCGTGAAGAACATCGTCGCCAATCCGGTCGACTCCCTGAAACAGGCTCCGAAAACCGTCGGCCATTTCTTTGGAAAAGTCGGAGCCTCCATCGAGCGCGGAGTGAAGCAGGTCGATGAGAGGATCAAGAACTCGGGAGCAAATGACAGTGGCACGGTCGCCAGGGAAGCCGGTCGTGGGATCGGGACGATCGCCAAGAACGCCGCCGGGTTTGACAAGGCGAAGCTCGACACGGCACGGCAGCTCGGAGTCGATCCCTACTCGGACAATCCTCGTCTTCAGGAGGAAATGGACAAGGTGACCTGGGCCTTCTTTGCCGGCGGCCTGCCGCTGCGGATCGGGGCCTCGGTGGCCTCTGCGGGACTGGCTGTCGCCGCCACCAACATGGTCGGCATTCCAGGTGACACCTATGATCTGACTCAGAGCGAACTCGCCCTCCGTGACGAGCGCTCGCTCGCAGCGATGGGAGTGACCAAGGAAGATATCACCGCGTTCCAGATCAGCCGGGCGCTGAGCACCACCCGACGCCACCGCATCGTCAGCCTTCTGGAGGCGATGCCAAAGACCGCCGGTCGTGGCCACATGATCCGCCTCGCCAATTCCTGTGAGGACGGGGATCAGGCGGACTTTCTCATCTCGGCCATCGCCATCCTTGCGGATCGCCAGCGTTCGGGGGCCGTGGAGTACGTGTCCGTCAAGGTCGTCGGTCGTCTGCCCGGAGCCATCACCAGGACCGGCGAACTGGAAGTTCCTGCCCCGGTGGATTACGTGACGTGGACCGAACAGGTCGCCGCCTTTGCGCAGCGCGATGATCTGGGAACCGGCGCCAAGGTCCTCGTTCACACCGGAGCCTTTTCCCAGAAGACCACCACCGCCATCACTGAAGCCGGATGGAAGCACGTGGCGATTGCCTATCCGTTGAGATGAGGGTCATGAACAAGATGAGGAAGAGAATAGGGGATCGTGGACCAGAGACCAGAGACCGATGTTCCGGATTAGTCATTAGTCATTAGTCATTAGTCATTAGTCATCCGTATCTCGCCCTCGAACTCTGGAACAGGTCACCGCAGCACTCGCCGACAAGCTTTGTTCTACTGACGGGACACCACTTAAAGCGGCTCGATCAACACCTTGCGGATTTCATACGCGCCGCCTTCCGATTGGAGGCCGATGAAGCCGGACGTGAGATTCGCGCCGGTGGCCTTGTTCACTTCCTTGCCGTTGACGAGGATGGTCACCGTGTCCTTGTCACAAATCACCGTGTAGGTGTTCCACTCGCCCGGAGGTTTCTCCGCATCCTCCCCGGCCCGGGCGATCCTGTAGCCGAAAATCTTGCCTTCCTTGTCCTGCAGGGGCTTGCCCTCCTTGGCCGTGGCACCCGACCACAGATAGAAATCGCCCTGGTTCTTGTGCATGCCCTGGCACTCGATGCTCTTTGGCCAGATCCCATCCGGCGGTGTCATGTGCACCACCACGCCGGTATTGCCCGGCTTGGTGAACCGCCACTCCACGATGAACTTGTATTGGCTGTAGCTTTTCTCGGTCCTGAGGAATCCGTTGGGAGCCCCGCTGCAGACCAGCAATCCATCCCGTACCGACCACGTGTCTCCTGCTACTGCATTGCCCTTCAAGTGGGAAACCCAACCCGCCGTGTCCTTGCCATTGAAGAGCGCGGTCTTTGCGGCCGGAACCTCGGGTTCCAATGCAAACGCAGTGATGACCGAACAAGCGGTGACGATCAGGGTGTTGAAGATGGATAGGTTCATGGGAAAAATCATCCAATGACGTTGGATTCTCCCAACTGGCATTCAAGGAAAAACCGTCCTTGCGACACTCGGCGGGAGACGATGATCCCACCGATCCTCGTCGCGTTCGTGGCGCTCTTTCATTGGAACAACCGGTGCGATTGATGGACCACGAGCCTGCTTGCATCGCGGAGTGTGGTCAGGTCATGGACGCGATCGCCGCACCCACCCAATCGCGATATGGAACCTCACGGCTTCACGATCCTCATCCGGTAGAACTTCGCATCCTGAGTCGCGTTCAGGTCGGTGACCGTTCGCACGTTTCCTGCATCGCTGGTGGTGAATCCGGTGAGCGGCTGCCAGTTTCCGAGGGTGGTGCTGGTTTCCACGACGTAACTGCGGTCTGTTAGACGGGGGGAGAATTGAAGCTGCTTTCGAGTCGGAAACCCGGGCGTTTGTCCGATGTTCTGGACGAAGCGCGAGTTCGCGTCGGTCGGTATGACCCCGGCGATGAACTCGAAGTCATTGGTCTGTCCATCGCCATCCGGATCGGCGGTGGGTCCGGAGATGGATGGCTGGTTGAGGGCGATGGCATCAAAGAACTGCTGTTGCCATGCGCCCTGCACTCCGGGGGTGAACCGGGCATAGGACCGGCCGTTGGTGGCCACCCAGAAGTGACCGCGCTGATGAGGATTGAGTGCCACATAGGTGGCGTTCGGAAAGCGGAAGCCCGCCTTGCTGCATTCCTGCCAGAGGCCGCCGTTGTTGGACGAATAGTAGATCTTGAAAAAGGTGTCGCCGAAGCGCTTCGCACACACCAGCACCTGGCCGTCCTGCGCATCAATGGCCCGCACCTCGGAGAAGCCGGTGTTGGAAAATGGCGTGTCGAGATAGGTCCAGTTGGTGCCGTTGTTGGTCGAGTAGGCGAGACCAAGGTGTCCGTCCATGCCGCCAAACCACAGACGCCCCGAGACCGGATCGCGGGTGAAGAAGCCCCAGGCATTCCAATCATAGAGTTTGGTGTTGGAAGGGCCGCCGCTCGAATGTCCGGCTGAGGCCCAGCTTGCACCGCGATCATTTGAAATCAGGAAACCCACCCCATTCAACCATGCGTATCGTCGTGTCGGGGTGCCTGCATCCGCTTCCATGAACACAAAATGGCTGAACTCATCCCCCCAGTTTCCTCCTGCGGGGACGCCGGTGGATTTCGTGAACGCCACTCCGCCATTGGTGCTTCGATAGATGCCGGAGTTGGTGTTCGAGGTATCATGCACCGCGATGAGGAGTTCATTCGCATTGTCCGGAGCCACGCAGCCGCTGATGATTTCACTCCCGGATGGCAGGCCGGTGCCGGTCACGCCGGCGACATGTGTCAGCGACCAATTCACCCCATCATCGACGGTCGTGACAATGGAAGCGCGGCCCGCGTTCGGCCCGAAGAAGGAGCCACCGATGAAGTAAACCTTCGGCGATGCATTTCCCACCACGGGTCCCACGAGCGCCTCGGTGGCATAAGTCATGCCGACATTTCCAAACGTCACCGGCAGACTGCGGCGCGGGTTGCGCGGGGCGAGACCGGTTTCACTTCCATCGGTGGCGATGAATCCAATCAGATCCGCCACCGGCATGTAAACGCGCAGTGGATCATTCGGATGCCAGGTGGGTTTCCATGTCACCACCTCGCCGATGCCACGTGTCATGTAGGTCACCGTGCTTCCGGCATCGTTGGAAACAAAAGGCCCGAATCCGTTGGGCAGATACCAGCGATTTGCATCCAGCGGATCCTGATGCAGCGAGCCCCGCGACCAACCCGGACTGGTGTCGCTCGTCAGCATGGCCGGCGGACGGGTGCCGGTGATGGTGAGTGGTACGGTGGTCCACGACGCCCCCGCGTTGGTGCTCTTGCGGGTGGGCCCGCCGATCCACCCCAGCACGATGGTCGTGCCATCGCGCAGCACATGGCACATGCCGACCGGGCCATTGGCGCTGAGTCCACCGAGGACTGTAGAGGTGATGTCGGTCCAGGTAGTGCCGGTGATGTTGGACTTGTAGAAGCGATTGTTGGAACCGTCCTGCACGGCGGCAAACATCACACCACCTGGCAATCGCGCCAGGCGGGTGACGGAAGTGGTGGCCGCATTCACCGTGACGGCCGACCAGGTGATCGCACCAGCCGCTCCGCGCGTGCCTTTGTAGAGAGCGCTGGTGCTGCCGTCCTTGATTCCGCCGACGAAGACCTCGTTGGGAAATGCCGGATGCAGGTGCACCACATGACCGATCAAGCCATCGAACAAAGCGCCCCCCTGCTTGCTCCACGTGCCCGCCGCACCGCCGGTGGTGCTGCGCCACAGGCCGTTCTTGCGGCTGATGGCGAAGAGTTCTTGGTCGCCCGAGCCCGGGGTGATGGCGAGGCACTCGCCTTGCCAGCGGAGGTCATCGTTGCCGGAAAAATTCACGTTTGAAAGCACCTGCGTCCATGTCCCACCGCCGTCCAGGGAGCGCCAGACACCGCGTGCGGCATCGGATGCCACATAACTCGTTCCCACGGCCTGATAGATCACATCCGCCGAGCTTTCAGCGACTGCCAGCCCTTGGACGAAGAGACCTGCGCTGCTTGTCATGTTGCCTGAAACAAAGCGCCACGACCCACCCCGATCATCGCTTCGATAGACCCCGCCCACATCGGTCCGCGCATAAAGTCTGCCGCTCGAGTGCGAGGCGAAGCCGGTCAACCATCCGCCCGCATCCAGGTCCGTTTGCCGGAACACTCCGGGTTGGGATGCGCCCACCGACGAGGCTGCTTCCACCGCAGCACACCCGATCATGGCCATTCCCAACAGGATATTCCGGAGCCAACGATGGCAAGGACGGCGATCACTCACAAGCGGCGCATGCATGACTTGGAATTTGTATTTGGGTTTAAGGCCTTGAGAGAGATGATGAGAGGAACGAACGCTGGCTTCATTGGCTTAGTAAAGGGCTGGAGAAGGTGATGAGGTGCGGATTGATCCTCGCCAGCGACTCGCCATGTGAGGGGGCGAGGACTGAGCCTCGCGACGGAGGTATCGAATTTGACAGCCTGGTTCATGGTGGAGGTTCCAGCTCCGTGACGAGTGAGCGGTTCGGAGTGATGACTGGTTCGGAAATTGATTTCATGTGCTTCTCGAGGGTCCGAACATGGAGGACATCCTTGGATTCGATTTCTTCGAGGGTCTTGCCCACATCGTCTCGACCATCGACAAGGTAACCTGTGCCTGACTTTGGTTGAATCGTCACCTTTGAGGGAATCTGGGCGTAGCCAGTCAAGTCGGTATAGTAGGGGCGGCTCGTAAGGACTTCACGAACCACAAGTCCAAATGGGGCGAACTCCTTATAAACAAGGGGAAGTTTGGCAACGGGTTGCTTGTTATCCGAATCAACCACGCGAATCCTTCGCTCTGGAGCCCGGTTCATGTCCGGTATGATGCAAGATGGCGTGACCGTGATGGCAACGAGCAGCAGCAACGATTCCTTCATCTGCCTCCCTCCAAACAATGGGATTGATCGACCGGACGGGTTTTCTTTTGGGGTCCCAGTTGATCGTCGATCAAGGGGTACAGCCGACCCGGAGATATGGGATTTGGCAGCCTCGTTCATGGTGGGGCTTTTAGCTCCATCACGTAGGCAAGCCAAGCTTTTGGGAGGAATTTCGCTTGGGGATCTGGCGGAAAGGAAGAATCGATGTCTCTGTCGGCCAAGAGACCTTCAAGCGGGCTGGCCGATGACGGTGGCTGCTGGATATTTTTCAGGCATTTCTCCGCCTCTTCTGCCAGGCGGGAATCGCGGCATGGAGGACATTGGCGAGGAGGATGGTCAGGGTGCCGGCGTAGAATCCGGGGTGGAGTTGGCGGTGCTCGCCGAAGATCAGGGCGGCGGCGGCGATGCCCCAGACGGGTTCGAAGTTGATGGCGAGATTGCTGGTGAAGGCGCTGAGGTGGCGCAGCAGGTGGATGTGATAGGCATGGGCGAACACCGTGCAGACGAAGGCGAGGATGAGCAGCCAGAGCCAGTCGAGGCCTTTCATTTCCAACAGAGTGCCATAGGCCTTGGCGGGATCGGTGAGATGTCCACTCAAGAGGGGGAGTAGAAGGAGCAGGGTCAGGCAGGCACCGAGCATTTCCCACGCCACCATGGCCATCGGCCCGAGCTCGTTCTCGCCATTGACGAGCTTCCGGTTCAGCACCGGAAACACCGCCGCGAGAAAGGCGCTGAGCAGGGCAAGGCCAAGTCCGACCCAATGCCCGCGCTCGAAGCCCGCGATCAAGGCCAGTCCGGACAGCACCAGCAGCCCAAGCGCGACCTCCAGCCCGCGGATCGGTCGCCTTTCCAAGAGCGGTGCCGTGAACGCGGTGAACAGGGAGATCGTCGCCAGACCGGTGAGCGCGATCGAGATGTTGGCCACCTTGATCGCTCCGAAGAGGCAGACCCAGTGGAGTCCGACAATCCCCCCGATTCCCAACAGGCCGAGCATTTG
>JAIYDT010000104.1 GCA_027487355.1 Verrucomicrobiaceae bacterium | reverse complement strand
GGCAGGTCTCCGACATGATGAGCCAGGCCCCGGAGTGGAAGCTTCTTGAAACGCTCAAGGTCTCGCCTGCCGACACCACCTCCGATGGCTTCTACGCGGCCTCGCTTTCAAAAGCCTGAACGGTCAATCGGCCATGCGCTTCAGAGGCCATCTGAATCCGGGAGGGGAAACAACCTGCTGATGCGTGATCTCCATCCAGTTGGACGGGATCATGAAATCATCGCCGAGGGTCCCGGACGGTGCCCGAACTTCCGGCCTGCGGAGGCGTTTCCGAGGGTGACGCTTGAGTTCCAGCGCTCAGCGGGCCTCGCCGCAGGCTAAGAGAATGTATCCTGGCGGCAGGAGGCGGCGGATTTCCGGAAACCCCACGCAGGTGTCTGGTTTTGCGCATCTTCCGAGGGGTTGACGGCCCGGAATCTGCATGCACAATGCCGCCGCCAGGCGGGCCACCCGGGTCAGCCAAGGGCAACGCCTCCTACCGCCGCAACGGCACCTCCTACCATCATGACCACCATCGCCATCAACGGCTTCGGGCGCATCGGGCGCCTCGTGTTCCGCGCCCTCGTCGAGCAGGGCCATCTCGGCACCACCTTTAAAGTCGCCGCAGTCGGCGACATCGTCCCGGCCGACAACCTCGCCTACCTCCTGAAGTACGACTCCACCCAGGGCAAGTTCGCCGGCGAGGTTTCCTCCAAGAAGTCCTCACCGGAGCTTGAAGAAGACGACATCATCGTGGTCAACGGCCACGAGATCAAGGTCGTCAGCGCCCGCAGCCCCGAAGGCCTTCCCTGGAAGGAACTCGGCGTCGAGGTCGTGATCGAGTCCACTGGACTCTTCACCGCCGCCGACAAGGCCCGCGGCCACATCACCGCCGGTGCCAAGAAGGTCATCATCTCCGCTCCCGCCTCCGGTGAGGACGGCACCTTCGTACAGGGCGTCAATGACGAGCTCTACGATCCCGCGAAGCACCACATCATCTCCAACGCCTCCTGCACCACCAACTGCCTGGCCCCGCTGGTGCACGTGCTGCTCAAGGAAGGATTCGGCATCGAGGAAGGCCTCATGACCACCGTCCATTCCTACACCGCCACCCAGAAGACCGTGGACGGCCCGTCGAAGAAGGACTGGAAGGGTGGACGTTCCGCCGCCATCAACATCATCCCGTCCACCACCGGTGCCGCCAAGGCCGTCGCGCTGGTCTGCCCGGAAGTGAAGGGCAAGCTCACCGGCATGTCGTTCCGCGTGCCGACCCCGACCGTTTCCGTCGTCGACCTCACCGTCAAGACCACCAAGGAAACCTCGCTCGCCGAAATCAAGGCCGCCCTCAAGAAGGCCTCGGAAACCTACCTCAAGGGCATCCTCGCCTACACCGAGGACGAAGTGGTCTCCACCGACTTCATCCACGACTCGCACTCCTCGATCTTCGATGCCGGCTCCTCCATCGAGCTGAACTCGACCTTCTTCAAGCTCGTCTCCTGGTATGACAACGAGTGGGGCTACTCCAACCGCGTCATCGACCTCCTCGACGATGTGGTGAAAAAGGGTCTCTGATCCTATCCGACAGTCCTGATTTCAAGAACGCCCGGCCGGAAACGGTCGGGCGTTTTTGCGTTCATCCACCGGCCCCGCGCGGGTCGCCGCGACAGGTGTCTCAGCCCTTGTCGTCGAGATACTTCCAAGCGCCCTTGTAGCGCTTGAAGCGTGAGCGTTCGTGGAGTTCGTGCGCTTGGCCAGCCTCGAAGTATTCGGCGACAAACTCGACCTTTCCGACCCTGTCGTCAGGGCCGCCCTTGGAGGATCCGAGGATGGTGAGGAAGCGCCAGTTTGCCTCATGAATGGTCGCTTCAAGCTGGGCCTTCAAGTCGCGCTCCCTGGTATCGGGGTGGGTCGTAGCCACCAAATAGTCCACGAGCCGGAAAAAGTAAGCGCTGTAGCGCGAGCGCATCAGTTGCACGGCGGTTTCCGGTTTCGCGCGGCCGAAATGAAATGGCTGGCAGCAGGCGGCATAGGTTTCGCGGCTTTTGCAGGGGCACAATGAAAGTTCCCTTGGCCCTGCCGGCCGTTCGATCGGTTCGTTCATGAAGCCGAGTGTGGGGGCCGCACACGCGGATCTTCAATTTTCAATTCATCAATCGGACACGCTTTCATCACCACCTTCGGCCAGCAGGACGTCTGCAACGGCAGCCCGCTCGCCCTGTCGTGACGAAGTGGGGCCGGAGGGCAGATGGTGTTCCGTGGGTGCGAAAAGTCGGGGTGGGGCAGCTTTTCTCCGCCCCTTAGGTTGGAATGCCAGCCCTTTCCAAAGACTGGAAAGTCCCTCCGTGCGGCACGACCAATGGCTCGGCGGATGTCGGAGCAATGGTCTTCAAGCAATTGGCACTCTGAAGCTTTCTCAATCGTTTGTCAGAGCATTTGTTCTATGGCGAGCCTGAATTCAACGAGAGACGTAATCGCCGGTCGCATCTCACATCTTGCTCGCCTCGGCTTGAATGCGAGGGATGCCGATGGTGAAAACAATAATGCCAAATAAGCCTGCCCCAACGATCCAAGACTTAAATGTAATGACGCCAAAAAGGAAAACCACCAATCCAAGAAAATAAGAGATATTCAAGATCACGATTCGCCATCTTTTATAGGTTTCGTCGTTTTCGCACGTTAAATATAAAAGGGGGATAAGAAAATAGTAGCTGAAAAATCTTGGGTAAACCAGCCCGGCTACCATGCACAAGATCAGTGTCCCAGGAATGACCACTCCCAGCGGAAGTAGATGCATCTCAAAGGCTTTGCTCGCATGGAAAAAAGAGAGCGAAAGAATACATCCAACGACAAAGCCGCCCAATCCGCCACCAGACACGACAAGCAGTTTCCTAATTACGGTTATGATTTTCTGGAGCATTCTCTGGCGACGTCTAGCTCATCCAGGGCGGGGAGGGAAGCCCGAATTCAAACTGGAGCGCTTCCCTCCGTTGGATGGAGTATCTTGTTCGTTTTTAGATTCCCAGAGTGACGTAAATGGCTTGCTCTCGGACTTCAAATCCCTTGAGAAGCATCTTCGCCGCGGTCGTCTTGGCATCCTTGGCCTGAAGGCGATATACAGGACGCGTCTCAACGAATTCCTTGGCTGCCTTGGATGCAAATTCGGTAACCTTAGTCAGCCACTTATCGGGAACGCCTGCGATCACGAGCTTGGAAAATTCTGCATCGTCTAGAAAAAATTCTTGTGTCTCGCTGTCGTAGCGTATGCCCGAAGTGACTAGTGCGGTGCCGCTTAAATCCTTCGATTCTCCATCAACGCGGATATTAAGAGTAGCATCAAGCCCAACTTGGACTCGATCCTCATTCTCAAGTAGTGTCACTTGAGGATTGGAATAAGTGATGCTGAAGATCAATAGATACTTCTTGGTCACAGGAAATCGTTCGGCTAAGGAAGCATCAATCTTGTCCTGAGTGATCACGACTTCGTAACGCTTGCCTTTGAAGTAGAGAAGCCCCCCGCCAGCGGCTAAGGCGAGGACGATCACTATTACGGTAATTGCCTTTTTCATTTAAGCGAACGATGGGTGGTGGCACCGGCGAGATCAAGCTCCGATTCAACTAGAGACGTTATCGCCGGTTGCCACTCACGGCTTGTGTGTGCCCAGCATGGGCAAGATGTAAATAGGGTGCAAGTCCCCTGTAGGAAAACCAGAACATGAAAATGAAAGAGACTACCATGTGAAGCCAAGCGCGGAAGGGCGACCGACCGCGCGAAGGAAGGCTGGGAGAATGTCCAGGCCGCGCTAGCGGCTTCACCCACTGCGAAGCCAAACCTCATGGACGGAGCTCAGCGGAGTCAAACCCGCGAGCCAATGGACAAGAACCGCATAGAAGGCCGACACG
>JAIYDT010000232.1 GCA_027487355.1 Verrucomicrobiaceae bacterium | reverse complement strand
GCTTGTCGAGCGGCAGGCAGCGGATGGTGATCTTGTGTTCCTTGGAAAGGACCTCCTCCTGATCCGGCGAGGCAGCCCAGGGCGTGATGAGCCAGCCGCCGTCTTCCTTGGCCCAATGGGCGTGGAAATCTTCAAGGCGGGTGCACTCGGTGATGTTCGCATCGCGGAAATCGGTCGCCTTTTTCAGTAGTGAATCGTGGATCTCGAGGAGGACATCCGAGGCGCGCTGGATGAAGTCCTCCTTGTCGAGGAACTCCTTGGCGGAAACCGGCTGATCGCGGCGCTGGAGGCAGACTTTCCGCGTTTCGATGTCGCGCGGGCCGATCTCGATCCGGATCGGCACGCCCTTCTTGATCCATTCCCATTTTTTGACGCCACCATTCAGATCGCGGGTGTCGACGATGACCCGCAGCGGATCGCCATGGAAAAGCTGATTGCGCAGGGTGGCGGCGAGGGCTTGGCAGGCTTCGAGCACGGCGGCCTTGCTGTCCTCCTTCGGCGTGACGGGAAGAATGACGATCTGCTGGGTCGCCACGCGCGGTGGCAGGACCAGCCCGTCGTCATCGGAATGCGCCATGATCAGCGTGCCGATCATGCGGGTGGAGACGCCCCATGAGGTGGTGTGGGCGTGCTCGACCGCACCATCGCGTCCGGTGAACGAGATGTCCTGGGCCTTCGAGAAATTCTGGCCGAGGTAGTGCGAGGTGCCGGCCTGGATGGCTTTCCGGTCCTGGACCATCGCTTCGACGGTTAGAGTGATGTCGGCACCGGGGAAGCGCTCGTTTTCCGTCTTCTCGCCGGGGATGACCGGGATGGCGAGGTGGTCGCGGAGGAACTCCTCGTAAAGCCCGTGGATCATCCGGGTTTCCTCGATCGCCTCTTCCTTCGTCTCATGCGCGGTGTGGCCTTCCTGCCACAGGAACTCGGCGGTGCGGAGGAACAGGCGCGGACGCATTTCCCAACGCATGACGTTGGCCCACTGGTTGATGAGCAGCGGCAGATCACGATAGGACTGCACCCAGCGGGCAAAGGCAGCGCCGATGATCGTCTCGGAAGTCGGGCGGATGACGTAGGGCTCGGTGAGCTTGCCGCTGGGGATCATCTTCGTTTTTCCGGTGACCTCGTCCTTCACCGCTTCGAGGCGATGGTGGGTGACGACGGCGCACTCAGTGGCGAAGCCCTCGGCGTGCTCGGCTTCCTTTTCCAGATAGGAAAGCGGGATTAGCAGGGGGAAGTAGGCGTTCTGGTGGCCGGTGGCCTTGAAGCGTCGGTCGAGCTGCTGCTGGATGAGTTCCCAGATGCCGTAGCCCCATGGCTTGATCACCATGCAGCCTCGGGTTTCCGAGTTCTCCGCCATGTCGGCGGCACGGATGACTTGCTGGTACCACTCGGGGAAATCCTCCGCGCGGGTCGGGCTGATGGCGGTCTTGTCTGACATGGGCGGGGAGGGATTAGACCATTGCACCTCGAACGTCCAACCCGGAAGTTTGGAGGGTGGGGTTTGACTTTCCCCGTCAGCTTCTGTTTAAACCTGCGAATGGACGAAAGCTCGCAGCTCCCCGGACGTTTCCTGCCTTCCAAGGTTTACGCCCGTTGGAAATGGACGGTGCGCTTTGGGCTGTTCGCGGTGCCGCTGATTCTTTTCCTCGTGGGTGGAATCGTGCTCTACCTCACGCCGAGCAAATACCAAAGCAAGACGGTCTTCGAATACCGCGGCACTCGTACTCCGGCCGAAGCGGCGGCCCTGTTGAAGACTCGGAATGTTCAAGTCAATGTGGCCCATGCGCTCGAGCTCACGAAGCAGTGGGGCTACGACAGCGAAGCCGTCCAGATGATCCTTTCCTCCATCACGGAGAGCAAGATCGATCCGGCCAGCGGGCAAATCGAGGTCAGCGTAAAGCACACGGAAAAAGAGACAGCCCGCGACATCGCGGCAGAGCTGCCCAAGGCCCTCGACCGCTATGAGGCGACCCTTGAGCGGAACACAATCAACCGCCGGCTGGATGCCACCAAACGCGCGATCGTGGCGGCAGAGGACGAGGCGGCCGAAAAGCGGAAGGCGCTCTCGCTATTGATTTCCGTGCGTGGCGAGCAGCCGGTGGAGCCCGTTGCCAAGCTGGATCTGGATGCCGCGAGGATCGATTGGGAGCAGGCCCATCGTCATGCGGCGGACCTCCGCACTCAGGTCGCCGAGATCGGCCTGGAGCTTGAGCGTGTTGGCAAATTTGCCACGGTTCACTCGGAACCAATCATTTCCCAGTATCCAGCAGGAAAGAATGCGGAGGAATCGCTTGGCGAAGTCAGCCTGGAAGCTCTCGGATGCGGCCTGCTTTTCGCACTGCTTGTTCCCTATCTTTTCGAACTTGCCTGCCCCTTCCACCGCCGCCGGGTGAAGCTGCCTGCGAAGAAAGCGGTTGCGCCGGACTCGACCGACGAGTGGTCCACTCCGGCGAAACCGTCTGACCTTGTGCCCTCCGGTCTGAACGGTTGAAAGCGGGAGCCAAGACAGTCCTCCCTTTTTTGGCTCGCGATCGGCGACCAGGACGGCCAAGCCCGAAGATCGCCGCTCCCGAGGCCGCTGCCGGTTGGGAATCTCGGTGGGTTTTCGCCCAGCCCGGTGACCGAAAGCCGCCGTGAATGGATCAAGAAGCGCGGGTGAGATTCCCGGAAATCGTCCGCCGCCCGATGAAAAGCGAGAAGGGGGTTTGACAGTCCGGGGCTGGATCGTCTTAGTAGGTTCCTCCAAACCCCACTGACCGTCCCGCATGAGCGAGAATGAAAACCAACCAGCTCCGTCCAAGCAGACGTCGAGCGTGCCCCTGAAGAAGGAAACCGTTCGCGTCACGCTGAAAGCGGCCGATGCTCCTCCTGCCGTTGCCCCTCCGGCTCCCACGGTGGCCCCTCCGGTGGCGACCGTTCCAGGCTCCGCCCCGGTCGTCCGTCCGCCCACACCGTCCGCTCCAGGTGCTCCTGCTGCGCCAACGGTTGGTGGTGCGCCACGTCCTCCAGGCCCAGCGCCGACCATTCCTCTGAAGCCTGTCGGCGCACCGACCGCTCCGGGCATGGGTGCTCCCACGATCCGTCTGGCCACCGCGCCGGGACCGGGATCGACAGGTGCTCCCACCATTCCACTCCGTCCATCGGGGGCACCAACGGCTCCCGGAGCAGGTCCTACCGTCGCCCTTCCCAAGGCCACCGTCCAGCTTCAGGCCCCGACCCAGCCGCTTGGCACCGCGCGTCCGACCCTGACCCAGTCCCCCACCCTTCAAGGTGAGGAAGAGGAAGACGAAGGCTCCGGCGAAACCGTTGGCAATGTCCTCTCGATTGTCGGTTTCATCGCCGCCATCGCACTCCTTGCCTTCCAGCTCATGATCTCCAACACTTGGGTCGGCGCAGATTATGTGCAGAACCCCGGCGAGGAAAAGGGCACCCCGAAAAGCTACAACGCTCCTGCTGAAAGCCCTGCCGATCGCAGCCTTCTCAATGAACTCTTTGCATCCGAACAATAATTGAACCCATGTTCCTTCCTATCCTCAATCTGATCATCGGTGGCACGGTTGCCTACTTCGCCTACACGGCCTGGGCTCTGCCGCTCTGAAACCTGATTCATTCATTTCACCACGGGCTGCCTCGTTTAATCGCGGGGCAGCCCTTGACGTTTCATCCACCTGCATCCACGTTCCGCTCATGGCACTCCAACTCACTGAAGCCAATTTCCAATCCGAAGTGATCGATTCCGATCAACCCGTTCTCGTCGATTTCTGGGCCGAATGGTGCGGCCCTTGCAAAATGATCGGCCCCGTCATCGATCAGGTCGCAGCCGACCTCGAAGGTCAGGCCAAGGTCGGCAAGGTCAATGTCGATGATGCCCGCGAGCTTTCCGCGAAGTATGGAGTCCGCAGCATCCCGCTCCTTCTGTTCTTCAAGAACGGCGAAGTGAAGGACCAGATCGTCGGGGCCAACGTCACCAAGGACCAGCTCAAGGCCAAGCTCCTCGCCCTGGCCTGATCCGCACAAAACCTTCCCCTAAAGCCGGACTCCTTCACGGGAGCCCGGCTTTTGTCGTCTCAAGGAATGGCGGCATCCTGCCGCCATGAATCCAGACTCCAACAGAAACCACGAAACTCACAAAAGCGCGCGAAAGCAGGAGCCTGAGTGATCCATGATTCTCTGCTTTTCGTGATCTTCAGTGCTTTTCGTGGTTCCTCATGTTTTCCAAGTGGCCTGACTTTAGAGACTGAACGTAAGCCAGCCCTTCCAGTCGATGCCGCAGCCACCAGCCCACCAGCGCCAGCACGATGAAACCCGCATCGAAGAACAGCCAGTCGTCCGGCCGGATGTGATAATCACCGATCGGCATCTCCGACCACGGCTGCAGCCAGGGAATCCCACCCGAAACCGCATCCGCCGCCAGATGCAGCGCTGTGGCCACCCAGCCCACCACCGCCACCCTCACCCGCGTCCCTTTTGGAAACCACCACGTCATCCCGGCGCAGACCGGAAAGAGGAGGACGAGGAACAGAAGCGTGTGCGACCAGCTCTCATATCGGTCCTCCAGCGAGATATGCGGCGAGCAAAGATCCGGCAACACCCCGAACAGGGCCACCACCGGCAGCGTCCAGTCCGGAAACACCCGCACGCCCCGCCACTTCAGCGAGACCACCTCGATCGCGAGACAGCCGGTCACCGGAAGGAGTGCATGGAAGCCATCGAACATGGGGAGTGGGCCTCTGGACAATGACCGCTTCTCGATGGATTCCAAGTTCATCCTGACGCCGCAATGATGCCATCACCGTGATGACTCTCGGGAGTCTACCGCTGTGCCTATTGCTCTGTATATCCGGAACGGTGTCCAAAGTTGAGGTCTAACATCTCGCGTAGATCAGGCGCAAGCGGGCACAGGCGTCGTCCCACGGGCACGGGACCAGCAGCTGGGCGCGCAACCACCGGATGAACTTCACG
>JAIYDT010000064.1 GCA_027487355.1 Verrucomicrobiaceae bacterium | reverse complement strand
GAGGACGGACGGGCCTTCGCCGGAATGATCGGAACAGGGGTGCATGGCGATTATTTGACGAGGAATTCGTCGAGATTGAGGAGTTGGTTCGCGGTGACCGACCAGGTGGCGAGCTCCACCGGATCGAGCGAGGGATCGGCCGGGCTTTCGCCGGTGGTGAGCAGGTCCTTCGCATCCTGCGGGTGGGCCTTGTAGTAATCGGAAAAGCGGGCGAGCGATTTTGTTAGAGCGGTCTTCTCTTTCGCGTCGAGCGGGCGGGCGATCAGCAGTCGGGCCATGAAATCAAGCCGCGCGGAAAGATCGCTACCGGACTTGATGGCGCGCTCGGCGAGCTTGCGGGCGGCCTCGAAGAACTGCGGATCATTCATCGTCACCAAGGCCTGCAAGGGCGTGTTGGTGCGGGCGCGACGAATGCAGACGGTCTCGCGCGCCTGGGCATCGAAGGTCTCCAGCGACGGCGGCGGCGCGAAGCGCTTCCAGAATGAATACATCGAGCGTCGATAAAGCGCGCCGCCCTTGTCCTGCTTGTAGTGCAAGGTATTCGACTCAGGCATCGAGACGGCCTCCCAAATGCCCGGCGTCTGATAGGATTTCACCGACGGCCCGCCGACTTCGGGATTGAGCAGCGCGGAGGACTGGAGCGCCACGTCGCGCAGCACCTCGGCATCGAGGCGGAAACGTGGACCACGTGAGAGCAAGCGATTGGCGGGATCGGCGGCGAGTTTTTCCGGTGTGATCTGCTGCGACTGGCGGTAGGCGCGCGAAGTCAGCAGCAGCTTGTAAAGGTGGCGCAGGTCCCACTTCGATTCGCGGAACTCGACCGAAAGCCAGTCGAGCAGCTCGGGATTCGAGGGTCGCGCACCCATGATGCCGAAGTCGTCCGAGGTCTCGACGAGTCCAGTGCCAAAGACCTCCTGCCAGGCGCGGTTGACCGTGACGCGGGAGAACAGCGGGTTCTCGGGAAGGAACAGCCATTCCGCGAGGCCGAGCCGGTTCGCCGGGAGCGAGGCGGGCAACGGCGGCAGGAAGGCCGGCGTGGCGGGAAAGACACGCTCTTTACGGGAAGCATAGTTGCCACGGGTGAGGATCGAGGCGGAGGCCGGGGTGGATTTCTCGGCAGCGATCAGGGTTGGCGTGCCGTCCTTGCCGAGCGCTTCGATCTCGGCGTTGGCGGCATTCACTTCGGCGGCGAGCTTGATCGCGTCCGCATCCTTTTCGCCGAGGAAGAAGCGGTCGAGCACCACGAAGCGCTGGTCCGCCGACCAAGTGGCCGGATCAGCCGAGGCGGCGACGATCTCCGACGCGGGGTCTTCGAAGGGCAGTCGAACAAATTCCTCCTTCGACAAGGCCCGATGATACACGCGGAGGTCCTGGAAGCGGCACTGGCGCAGCAGCTGGAGGTTTTCACGCCGACCGAGCTGCAGCGGCGCATCGGTGCGGATCGTTTGGCCGGGCTGCAAGGAGTCGTTGCTGACGGTCATCGGCACCGGCTTGCCATTCAGGTAGATCTGCACCCCGGCGGCCTTACTGGATCCATCGTAGGTGAAACCCGCATGGATCCACTGACCACGGGGAATGCCCACCGTCTCGACGCGGATCGCGCTTTCCGGCCAGTGGTTGACGATGTGGACGACGAGCTTGTTGCCCTCGACGAAAAGATCCCAGCCACGATGGGCGTTGCGTTCCGGGCCGCCCATGCGGGAAAGCAGCGAGCCGTCGCCGGTGATCGCGTTCGCCGGAGCCAGCCGGAGCATGGTCCAGGTCCCGGCGGAAAAGGCCTGATCGGCCTCGAAATCGCCTTCGTCCGGCAACGCCAGGCGTGTGCTCATGTCGAATCGGGCAGACGGCCAGAGCCAGCTGTCCTCGCCCCAATTCAGCGGATTGGTGTCGGCCGTGTAGCTCGCAGTGCGGGCCTTCGGCGCGGAGTTGCGGACGACCTCGCCCGTTCCTTCATCGAATTTTAAACGCACCTCCAGCGCCTCAGGAGCCACCGGAAGCGGCTTGTTGCCACCCGCGATCCAGGCCTTGAAACGATCCGCCGCCGAACTACGACGAGCCTCATAGTTTGCCCGGGCGGCCGAGCGTTTCGCCACCGCCGCGTCAAATGCCGGGCGCTGCTCGGGTTTCGGCAGGCTCAGCACCGGCCGCGAGTTGTGGATGTTCTCGTCCCAGGCTTTGCCATCAATGTTGTTGAAGAAGGAGGTGAGCGAGTAAAAGTCCTTCTGCGAGGTCGGATCGAACTTGTGGTCGTGGCAACTGGCGCAGCCAACCGTCAGTCCGAGAAAAGCCGCACCGAAGGCCTCCACGCGGTCGCGCGAAAGGTTCGTCTCAACCTCCTCGCGGATCGTGCCACCCTCGTTGGTGGTCACCGCACAGCGGATGTAGCCGGTGGCGATGAGTTGATCGACCGAGCTCTTCGGCAACAGGTCCCCCGCGAGCTGCTCGCGCACAAACTGGTCGAAGGGCTTGTTTTCCCCGAACGAGCGGATGACGTAGTCGCGGTAAGGCCAGATCGAGCGGTAGTTGTCGAAGTGCAGGCCGTTGGTGTCCGAGTAGCGGACGTAGTCGAGCCAGTAGCGGCCGCGATGCTCGGCGGCGGCGGGCGAGGCGAGGAACTTGTCCACCAGGGCCGAGTAGGCGGCGTCGGTCGGGTTTGCCGCAAAGGCCTCGACCTCGGCCGGATCGGGCAGCAGGCCGGTGGTATCGAGCGAGAGTCGACGAACCAAGGCGCGTGGATCCTCCGCTGGGGAAAGTGTTAGACGATGCTCCTTCAGCTTCGACTCCACGAAGGCATCGATCGGATTGCCTCCAGCGGTTCCATCGGCAGGCACGGACGGACGCTTCGGCGCAATGAATGCCCAATGATCCTCATAGACCGCGCCCTGTTCGATCCAACGCTCCAGCAAGGCGATCTCGGTCGGGGTGAGGTCCTTGTGCGACTCCGGCGGCGGCATCACCTCGTCAGGATCACCGGTGTGGATCCGCTTCATCAGCAAAGATTTCGCCGGGTCGCCCTTGAGGATGACCGGCTGACCGTTCTCGCGCGAGGCGAAGGCCAGCTTTTCCCGATCCAGCCGCAGCGGCTCCTCCTTCGGCTCACGGGTGCCGGAGTCCGGGCCGTGGCAGTGGTAGCACTTCTCCGAAAGGATCGGCTGGATGTGGGTATTGAAGGAAATCTTCTCCGGCAGATCGGTCACGGGCGGAGCCTCGGCCTGCACGACCGCAGTCGGCCTCTTGCAGGCGGAAAGGCCGAACATCAGCGGCACGGAAAGGAGAATGGGGCGGAGCTTCCTCATGATGGGCGTGGAGAATCGCGGTGTCGGAATGAAACGAATCCACTCCCACTTGGCTCGGAGCCCTACGGCATAGACTCCGCAAATCTTGCGGTCATTGGGTATTTGGG
>JAIYDT010000269.1 GCA_027487355.1 Verrucomicrobiaceae bacterium | reverse complement strand
TTCCAGCTCCGCTGGTACACGAGGACGGGATCGAACCGCCGACCAACCCGGTGTAAGCGGGCCGCTCTACCGCTGAGCTACTCGTGCTTTCGCGTGACGCCGGATGCTTCCCCGAGCGGCTCATAGGATCAAGCTCTTCCTCTCCGTTTCGAATTTAGTGCTTAGAATTTAGTGCTTTCTAGCCCGCTGTTTTCCCCTCAACGCTTGCCCGTAACCCTAACCGGTGGTTTCTTCCCGCCCCTCATGCATCTCCGCTTCACCGATTCCGAACTCGCCACGCTGATTGAAATGATCAGCCTCGCGGCGAACGTGGCTTCGCTGAACCAGAAGCCGGGCTCCGAGGGCAAGGTCGCGGTGTTCGAGGACCTGGAAAACAAGCTGCTTGAGCGCGCCCGTCATTCGGGTTTCAGCAACATCATCGAGTTCGATGACGAGAAGCAGGCCTTCCGGGTCACGGCGGAGTTCGAGGCCACCGCCTTCTATCAGGAATGCTTCGAGGAGTTCCGCGAGGAAAGCTTTTGGGAGGAGCTGGTGATCCGTCTGGCCGATCGCGACCTGATTCGTTCGATCGGTCTTTCCGCCTGGGAAAAGATGACGGAACCGGAGCGTCGGGCCCAGACCCAGGAACGGGAAAAGCATTACTGGGAGGAGTTCACCAAAAACGGCATCGAACGCCTCGCCCTGATCCACCCTCCGGGGGAGGGGTGATCGTGGCGGCGCTTTCCAAGCGCCTGGCCCTTTATCGCCCTTGCTTGCCCTTTGCCTAGGTCTTGGTCATTTTGTGTCCCGTGGATACTTGTGAGATATTTGCCCGTGGATGCGGCCAGACCTTCTTCCGTTTGTTCGGATTTCTCGCGGCTTTGTGGATTGGATCCTGGATTGCCGGACTTTCACTTGGGATAGGCTATGTGGTGATGAGTCCAGTCCCAGGTTGGAAGAGCATGATCGACGATTTGGTCTTTGGGCCAGCGATCCTGCTCTCGAAACTTTTCCTGCTGAACCTGATTGTGGTGCTGGGTGGACTTGGTTGGTTCATCAGGACCGAACGGGATCTCGCCTGGTTCTGGGGTGCGCTTGTGTCCGTGTTCAGCCTTCTCGGAGTGCTGGGTTGGATTTCGAATTTAGGATTCACGATCTGGTCGCTGGTGGCGGTATGGGTCAGCTATCTCGTGATGATCACGGCTGTGCTCAGCGCTGTGGCCTTCGTGGTGGTCTGGAGGCGCAATCGCTGGGCGGGAGAAATCGCCATGTTGCAGGCGGAAAATGCCCAGCGCAGGGCGGAGTTGGAAAGTCGCGGAATTGCCACCTTTGATCGCCAGCCGGAAGATTGATCCAATCGAGGCGGCGCTTTCCACGCGCCACTGCGAACAAAAAAAGGGCGGCCTCGCGGCCGCCCTTTGGGGAATCTGTTGGACTGAAGCTTACTTGCCCTCGGTCTCCGCGATCGTCAGCGGACGATAGCCGCCGATGGTCTTGAAGTAGAGGAGCAGCAGCAAGTAGATGATCGCCATGCCAACCGGCAGAATCGCGTCATAGAGCAGGGTCTTGCGGCTTCCGCCGATTTCTCCCTCAACCATGGCCCGCTGTTCCGGGGTCCGCTTGTCGACATCGACCTTCTTCGCCTCCTCGACCTTTTTGCCATCGAGAGCATTCACTTCAGCGAAGCTGAGCCACTTGCTGGGCTTCTCGGACTTGTTGGCCTCCAGAACGGCACCTTGACCATGCTCCTGCATGTGCTCGGCGGTGAAACGGTCCTTGGCGTAGCCAAGACCTGGGCCACCCAGCTGGCCGACAGAGAGCATGCCGATACCGCCCATGATGCTCATGGCAACGGCACCCGTGCGTGGGAAGCGGTCACCAACCACGGCCAACATGGTGGGCCAGAAGAAGGTCTTGCCGATGCTGTAGATGAACATCGCACCGAAGGCAGCCCCCACAGCTGTGGCACCCGAGGCCAGATAGAGGCCGGCGATGGCGAACAGGGCGCAGACGAACAGAATGGTGATGGGCGAGAACTTCAGCTTGCTTTCAATCCAGTGTGAGCAGAAGCGCAGACCGAACATGATCGCACAGGCGAAAATGAACAACAGCTTGCCGAGGCTCGGGGTGAGGATGGTGCCGTTGATGTTCTCGATCCAGGAATCGGTTCCAAGCTCAAGAGAGCCAAGGATGGCGTGGGCGATGAACAAGGTGAACAGCAGCCAATGGCCGATGGCGAACTGGGTGATCACCGCGACCCAAACGACGAACCCGGCTCCGACGGCCATGGAAATGTAATTCCAGGCATCAGACTTGAAGAATTCTGATTGGGTGAGGCCGAAAAGAATATTGCCGCCCAACGCATCACGCGTGAAAAGATACAGAAGGAAGCCCGCGACGCTGGCACCAAGAATACCGACATCCTTCATCATTTCGCCGAGAGAGAAACCCTGTGAGGAGGCCTCGGATTTCGGGAAGCTCTGGCGGAAGAACATCAAGCCATAAATTGCGGTTGGAATCAGGTAGAGACCGAGTTGGGCTTTCCAGCTCCAGTGGTTTCCAACGAGCAGGGTGATGATCGCTCCAAGAATCATGCCGGCAGGCCAGGAGGCGTGCAGGATGTTGAGGTAGTGAGTCCGATTGTGCGGGAAGAGCGTGGCAACGAGAGGATTCGCGACAGCTTCGAGAGTGCCGTTGGCCAGTGAGAAGATGAAGGTTCCCGTGAACAGCAGGAGGAAGGCGGATTGTTGCGCCATCGTTCCGGAAGGTATGAGCGTGACCGCCGCCGAGATCACATGCAGGAGGAAGGCGGTGATGATCAGTTTGCCATAGCCGATCTTGTCCACAATGACACCGCCGATGATGATGCCGAAGCAGAACCCGGAGAAGCCTGCTCCACCGATCAGTCCCTTTTGAAGGTTGGTGAATCCGAATTCCTCGCTCCAGGCGGCACCGATGCCGTTTCGGATGGCGAAGCCGACACCGGCTGCGAGGATGGCCATGAAGCCGGCCCAGAGGAGCCGCTTGGCGTTTGGTATTTCAGTCGTGTTACTCATGGTATGGGATTTTGTTTTTGCGCGAGGATTTCCGGTGATTAGCGGTTCTTGTCGGGGCTGGCAAGCTCCCTGAACTGCCAAAAAAAGCCCGGGTTCCTGATAGAAACCCGGGCCTGGGAGAGGGGTGGTCTTACTTGGAGGACGAGACGAAGCTGGCCTGGGTGGCGCCCTTCTTGAGCTTCTTCTGCTTGATCCAGCTCATGGTGGAGCGGAGACGCTCACCGACCTTCTCGATCTGGTGCTCGGCCTCGGCCTTGCGGATGGCGTCGAACTTCTTGTAGCCGCCGGTGGTGGCTTCGGCGATCCACTCCTTGGCGAACTTGCCGGATTCGATTTCCTTGAGCTGCTTCTGCATCCGCTTCTTGACGGAGGCGTCGATGATCTTCGGTCCGACGGAGACATCGCCCCATTCGGCGGTTTCGGAGATCGAGAAACGCATGCCGGCGATGCCAGCCTCGTTCATGAGGTCGACGATGAGCTTCAGTTCGTGGAGGCACTCGAAGTAGGCCATCTCGGGCTGGTAGCCAGCCTCGACGAGGGTTTCGAAGCCGGCCTTGACGAGGGCGGAAGCGCCTCCGCAGAGGACGACCTGCTCACCGAAGAGGTCGGTGACGGTTTCCTCGCGGAAGTTGGTTTCGAACACACCGGCACGGGTGCAGCCGACGCCGCGGGCCCAGGCGAGGGCGATGTCCTTGGCCTTGCCGTCGGCATCGTTGTGCACGGCGATGAGGCCGGGAACGCCCTTGCCATCGACGAACTGCGAACGGACGGTGTGGCCCGGGCCTTTCGGGGCGACCATGATGACGTTGACGTCCTTCGGCGCTTCGATGGTCTTGAAGTGAACGGCGAAGCCGTGGGAGAAGAGGAGGGTCTTGCCCTTGGTGAGGCCCGGCGCGATGTCCTTGTTGTAAACTTCGGCGATCTTGGTGTCCGGGACGGCGACGAAGATCACGTCTGCGGCCTTGACAGCGGCGGCGGTGTCCATGACTTCGAAGCCGAGCTTCTTGGCGACTTCACGGGACTTCGACTTCGGATAAAGGCCGATGATGACCTTCAGGCCACTGTCCTTGAGGTTCAGCGCGTGGGCATGGCCTTGTGAGCCAAAGCCGATCACGGCGAGGGTTTTCTTCTTCAGCGGAACCAAAGAGGCGTCCTTGTTGGTGTAGATCTTCGCGGCCATGACGGGTCTCGAGGTAGATAGAGGTTGGGAAATCGCCGGACCATCCTTGGCGTCGGCGGGCCGACACGCTGCCCGGACGATTCCATGCGGTCAAGCCTGCGGTTTCAGGGGAAATGGCGTATTTTCAAGCGTGGTCCCGCCCGGGCGAAACGCGGTTGGCGGTTCAATCGCGTGTTTTGGCCTCGGACCGATCCAGGATGGGCCGCAGGCGGTCAGTTTCCGCGCGGTTTTCGAGCCAGCTCCAGAAGCGCTGAGCGGAGTTTCGCCACAAGCTCGGCGAGGCGTGAGTCCTCGGAGCGCTGCTGGAGTTGCGGGTCGAAGCGCAGTTGCTGATGGAGTTCGATGGCTTCATCGAGTCCATCCACCTTGGGCAGCCCCTTGAGCCAGAAGCCCAGCGGGGTTCCAGTCGGGCGCGGGCCCAGGAGTCGGGCGGCGACTGGTTCCAGCTCGTGCAGCGGCGTGCGGATGACGGGTCCGGACCAGCGATAGGCGGCGGATACCTCGATCCGACGGCGTGATTTCCACAAGGCCCGACCGATGAACAGCGCGCCAATCAGACCGATGCCGGTCATGATCCCGCCGATGACCAGGTTGTTGCCGGGGGTGTTTCTCCACAGGTAGAAGTCCTCGCGCAGGCGCTGCATCCAGTCCTGCATCCCCTGATACCAGGGGTTGCGCTGGGTTTCCTCGGCCACCCAACTGCCGGGGGTGGTGTCGAAATCGAACCAGCGCTGGTTTTCCTCATCCCAGACCCGGCACCAGGCGTGGCTATGGGTGCCGCGGATGATGGACTCCTGGCGGCCGCGATCCATTTCCGTGACGGAGAAACCGATGGCATAGCGTGCCGGCACCCCGGCTCCACGCAGGATCAGGGTGGTGGCGGTGGCGAAGTATTCGCAATGCCCGGCGCGGGATTTCCGAAGAAAGATCGAGAGCGCGGAGGTGGGGTCCTTGAGGCCGGGGCGGTTGGAGTCGATGCTGAGGTAGCGGGTGTAGCGGAAATTCGCAGCGAACCACTGCTTCAGGACCGCGAGCTTTTCGCGCAGCGGCAGGGCCTTGAGGTTCAATTGCTGCACGATCTCAGCCACGGCGGCGGCCTCGTCCTTCGGGATTCGGAGGTCCGGCATGTAGCTGAGTTTGCCAACCATGGTGTCATACCAAGGCGGCCTTTCCGGGCTGCTGATGCCGTCCCAGACGAGGATGCCATCGCTGATCGTTTCGTCGGGGAAGACCCGGATCGTGCCAATCGCATTCCTCGCCTGGCTTTCGAAATCGAAGCCACTCAGCGCGGTGATCGACCCCGGCACCGGCAGGGCGCTGTTGCGCTTCGCCGCGCCGCGCAGGTTGACGCGGGGCAGCCCGGCGGCGGCGGCTTCCTGGCCGGCGTTGGAATTGGCGAGCAAGTAAGACAGTCCGTCCGGGGCGTCGATCGACTTCAGGTCGTCGAAGTCAGAGACCTTTCCAAACTGCTCGGGCGGCACGCGGTACACCCACATCCCACGGTCATACTGGTTGAAGATGGCCGTGTGGAGCAGGGGTGGGGTCGGCCCCTGGAGGGTCTTCATCCGCCATAGGATCTGCTTGGATTGCTTCACCTCGCCGCGACTGCCGATCGCGGTGCGGAGGTGGTTGAGGGTGCTTTCCTCCTCCTCGCCGCCATTGCTCTTGATCAGGCGGCTGTAGAGGGAACCCAGCCCGGCCTGCCCAGCGAGGGCCATGCAGGCCGCGAGGATCAGGGCCAGGACGGTGGCCCCGCTCCGGCCGTGCCCGGCGGCGATGGCGGCCCAGCCGGTGATCACCACCAGCCCTGTGAGAAAAACCCAGGTTTCCGCCTGTTCGCCGAGCGTGCAGGCCAGCACCGTCAGCGGCAGGTAGATCGCCCCGAAGTTGATCTGAATCGGGCGAACCGGCAGTCCGAGTTCAAGGTTCCTCAGCATCCGCCGTCGCGCGAAGAACGAGAAGGTCGCCAGCGACATCCGGTCGTTGAGGCTGTAGGACTGGGTCAGTTGTAGCGGAGCCATCAGCAGCGGCAGCCAGCCGAGCAGCCTCGGCACGGCGATGAAGCGTCCGCCGTCGATGAGGATCAGCACCATCCGCGCGCTGATGAGCAGGGCGCAGAGCTGCCAGGCCCTGAGGAAAGCCTGTTCCTGGAAGTCCCAGCGCAGCTTGGTCCAGTGCGCCGCCTCGATCACCACGGCCAGGGAAAGCCCGACCAGCAACTGATTGGTCATCACCCCCCAGAAAATCAGGGCGACGCCGAGCAGCAGCCGGGGCGGTTTGGTCGGGCTTTGAGGCATCGTCGGGCGGTTCCAGTTTCGTTCAACGTCCAACTTCCTTCAAGCGGACAGGCAACCCTCCAAGGTCCCGCTTGAGATGCCCGCAGTCGATCCAGTGCCCCGGAAATCCCTCGGGTGCCGGTCCATTTCCGGTGGCCAGCAGCGAGCAGCTCAAGCCCTGCCCGCTGAGGCTGCGGACAAATTCCGCCCGCTCGTCCGACCAGCCGCAGAGCACGATCAGGCAGGCGGTCAGCTCCTCGCGATGCCGCAGCACCAGCCGGGAAAGCGTGTCGAAGCCGGCCAGGGTTTCCGGCTCCACTGATGCCAGCACTTCCAAAAGAATCTCCGCCCGGGCGATGCCGCGACCGGCGGTGACGGTGTGCGCCTGGTCCTTGATGAACATCAGGTCGAGCAACGATTCGCGCGTGTCGATCGTCGCGGCGAAGGAAGCGGCGATCGAGACGGCGGCCTCGAAATGCGGCTCCTGGCCCTCGTCCGGAAAGGTGTCGAGCACCAGCCCGTAGCGGGGGAAAAAGGTGTTCTCCAGCTCCTTGACGATCGGTCGGCCGGTGCGGGCCCAGCTTTTCCAGTGGATCTGTCGCAGCGGATCACCGGGTCGGTAGTCGCGCAGTCCGACGAACTCCCCGGAAGCCCCGATGACGTTCGAGGAAGACTCGCCGCCGATCTGGAAGCGCGCATTTCCCGGCAGCTCCACCCGTGGCACGCGGTAACGCGCCGGCAGGACGGTTAGAGTGGCCGGAGGGGCCTCGACGGTCGCGCAGCGCTGGAACAATCCGAAGGGGTCCGGCAGCAGCACGCGCAGGTCATTGAGGCACACCACGCCACGGCGGTTCGGGAGCAGCCGGATGCTCGTCTCGGCGGACTCTCCGGGCTTCAGCCGGATCGGGTGATCCGCCTTTCCTCCCTCGTAAAGGCGGCGTCGCTCCAGCAGCCAGCGCCAGCGGTAGAAGGCGAAGTAGCGGTCGTAGGCATTGCGTTTCTCCTCGTCCGGCTCGCGGGTGTTAAGAAACAACTCAAGCGGCGGCCTGGGATCCGGCGGTGTCTCGGAAAGCCAGGCCGAATGGATCGTTCTCGGGCCGTGGTTGGTGACGTGGAGCGTGCAGCGGACCTCCTCTCCCACCGTGGCATATCTCGGCAGCAGGCGCTGCGCCTTGAGCCCGGTGGCTTTGCGGAGAAAGGCCCAGGGCAGGGCGATCAGGATCAGCGCGAGGATGAAGGAAAAAATCTGATAGGCCGAGGCCCGAGGCGGGCCGACACCGATCATGCTGGCGACGACCAGCAGCACGCACAGCCCGAGGCCGGCCGGGCGGATCCGCCGGGCGAAGAAGAAATTCATCCCGGCTCCACGCCGGTAGGTGTGATGCAGCCTGCGCTCGGTGCGTTCACGTCGCGCGCTGGTCCTTGGGGCGCTCACACCGGGACGGGAGTGCGTTCAATGAGATCGGCGACGATGGACCGCGCGGTGATGCCGGAATAGCGGGCCTCCGGTTCCAGGGCCAGGCGATGCGCGATCACGTCCGCCGCCACTTCCTGGATCGTTTCCGGCAGGACGAAATCCCGACCCTCGAACAACGAAAGCGCCTGCGCGGTCTTCATCAGCGCCAGCGAGGCACGCGGGCTGGCGGCGAGCTGGATCTGCTTGTGGCCGCGCGTGGCGGCGACGAGCGAGACGACGTAGTGCCGCAGTTCATCGCTGAAACGCACCGCCCGCGAGGCGGCCATGAGCTCCAGGAACTCCTCACGCGTGGCCACCGGCTCCAGCGAATCGACCGGGTGGCTCTCGCTCTGATCGGCGAGGATCGAGGCTTCCTCGGCGGCGTTGACATAGCCCAGCGTGCACTGCATCGCGAAGCGGTCCATCTGCGCCTCGGGCAGGGGATAGGTGCCTCGGAACTCGACCGGATTCTGCGTCGCGATGACGAAGAACAGCCCTTCGAAATCATGCTGCCGACCCTCAATGGTGGCCTGCCGTTCAGCCATCGCCTCCAACAGCGCACTCTGCGTACGGGGCGAGGCGCGGTTGATTTCATCCGCCAGCAGGATGTCGGTGAAAATCGGTCCGGGGTGGAAACGGAACTCCTGGGTCCGGGGATCGAGCACGGAGATGCCGAGGATGTCGGAGGGCAGGAGATCGGGGGTGAATTGCACCCGCTTGAAAACCGCGCCGGAAAGGGATCGGGCGATGGCCTTGGCGAGCGTGGTTTTTCCGGTCCCGGGGTAGTCTTCCAGCAGCACGTGTCCGCCGGCGGTCATGCAGGCCAGCACCCGGCGGATCACCTTTTCCTGTCCGCGCACCACCGTGCGGATCGCTTGCTCAAGTCGGGCGGCGGTCTCGTAGGGCGTGGATCCGGTCATGGGTCGGTTTTTCTCGGGCGGTCGGCTTCGGCGCTTTTACGATGGATCTCGTACATTTCCTGGAGCGCGGTGGAGGCATCGGCCTCGCCGCCGATCTTCAGGCGCTCGAGGTTCTGGGTGTTAAGGTAATCGCGGGTGCGGTCGCCATTGGCAAAGAGCGAGATCTCCCCCAGCACGCGCGGCCCGGCGGGTGTGGTGACCAGCGGGTAAAGCGGGTAGGTGGCGGAGGAATCGCCTGCCTTGCCGATGCGGGCGGAAATGCCGGTCCAGCAGCCCTTGCGGATGACACCGAGGAGGGTCGCAGGGAGCTGGGTCTTGAGGGCGCCGGTGAGTTCGTGACCCAGGTTCTGAAGCAGCCGGCTTTGCCCGCGGCCACGGTCGAGATGCGCGGTGAGGCCGATCGCGGCCTTGGCATCGCCTTTCAGGATCGCCGCGTTCCACGCTTCGAACACACGACGGGCCTCCGCCTCCGTGGGGCCTTCGCCAGCTGGGAGTGCCTTGAGCTCGGAGCTCTCCGAAAGGCAGAGAGCCTCCCAGTTTCTCGACCACTCGGCCGCCCGCTCGTCGGCCCAGGCCTTGACCTCGCGGAGTTTCTCGGCAGGCGGAACGGACGGGCGCATTCCGGCGGCAAGAAGCCAGCCGCCATTTTCACGCACCAGGTAGAAGGTCCTGAGATCGGCGCGGCCCGGCTCACGGGGCGAGAACATCTGGAAGGCCGCCACGGCGGCGTCGCCGATTTCCTGGAAGCCCAGCAGCATCGGTGTCCTCTGGTCGGACTGGTGGAGGTCCTGCCAGATCATCGCCAGCCTCATCACGCCCAGACGGGCAAGCGCAGGATCGCCCTCAAGCGAAATCAAGCGGATCAGTTCGGCTGCCGAATCGCCGCGCAGAGCCTGGACCAGATGATCCACCGCGTCCTTGGCTTGCTCGATCCGGGTGGCTGGAAAATCCCTGCGCCAGGCGGCGGGCAGGTCCTGCAGGATGACGTCGCTGGGCTCCGGGGGCGGCTCGTCCGAAGCAGGCTCACCGAGGTAGAAACTTTCCGGAAGGTCGATCCTCCACAGCCCCGCGTCATCGCGCGCGAAGCCAAGCTCGAGGCTTTGGATACGCGGCATGTTGGCCTTGCTGGTCCCGTCAGGGGCATCGAGCAGGGCGAGGTCCACCGTGGCCGCGCGATCGCCGGACTGGGAGTGGACCTGGGTGATGGTGCGGATCACTCCGGGCGCGGTGAGCAGATGCCAGGGGGAACTCGCCGTTGTGGACGAAAAGCCGCCATCGACGGCGGAGACCTTGGACGACCAATCATTCGGCAACTCCGACTGAAGGCCCCCGAGCATTCCAAGCACCGTGGCCTTGTCGCGCTTCGCACAGGCCTCCAGGAAACGCCGCGTGAGCTGGTCCGGGGGAGTTTCGTGAAGCTCGTCGGGCTTGAGTTTTTTCGAAATCGCCTCCCTCAGGCGCTCGGCGGCCTTTTCACGGAGGTTGTTGAGATCGACGACCTGCTCGCGCATCATCCAGCCCTCGAGGGCGCTCAGACGCTTGGCGATCGCGTCATCGTATCCGAGGCCGGTGTTCTCAAAGGACCCCGGCACCGGGGCGGCCTGCCAACGGCCATTCTTGCGGATCAGCCCGATGGCCAGGACCTTGAGGCGATCCGGATCAAAGCCACTCGCCTGCCTCACCAGCACGGCGGCCATGTCGCCATCCACGGTCCCGGGGCCGGCTTCCAGTTCGCCTTTCCCGATCTCGTCCGCGAGCCGCTCGATGCGTTGCTCGATCAGCTTGCGCTTGTCCTTTCCCGTCGCGGCGGAAACGGCGGTGTCCCTTCCGGGTTCGAGATCGACCTTCTTTTCGCGCAGCTTTTCCACGAAGCGCAGGGCCTCCTCGGCCGGAGCATCGGTGGCGGCGGCAAAGGCAGGCGAGCCGAGAGCGAGGGCAAGCAGGAGGGGTTTCACAGGGTTTGGTGGAACGTGTCGGTTTCCGTGAGCGAGAGGACAAAGCCGGTCAGCAGCTCGATCGTCTGCTCAACATCGCGCAGGTGGGCGGTTTCCACCACCGAATGCATGCAGCGCAGCGGCAGCGAAACCAGGGCGCTCGGCACGCCGTCGCGGGAGTGGAAGATCTTGTCGGTGTCGGTCCCGGTGAAACGGCTGCTCGCCTCGTGCTGGATCGGCACGGAACGTTTCTCCGCCACCTCGATCAGGCGCTTCACGACCTCCGGGTGATTCGCCGTGCCGTGGGAAAGCGAGGGGCCGCCGCCTAGGGTGACCTTTCCGAACTTCGCGGCCTCGATCCCCGGGGTGTCGGTGGCGTGCGTGACATCGAGGCAGATGCAAAGATCCGGTCGCAGGCGGTGGGTGGCCATCATCGCGCCATGGCCGCCGATTTCCTCCTGCACTGCATTCAGGCAGACGAGGGTCAGGGAGGGCTTTTTCTTCTCCTTCGCCACCCGTTTCAGGACCTGGGCGATGATGTAGCCGCCGATGCGGTTGTCGAGGGCACGACCGACGAGGCGGTCGTTCGCGAGTTCCATCGGCCCGTCCTGGTAAACTGCCGGATGGCCGACGCGCAGGCCCATGGCGAGCACTTCCTTGGCGCTGGAAGCTCCCACATCGACCCACAAGTCATGCACGGCGGGCGCTTTCTCGGTGCCGGCCTCGTCGCGACGCAGGTGAATGGCGGTGTTGCCAATGATGCCGGACACCGTGCCCTTGTCGCCGTAAATGGTGATCCGTCGTCCGCGCGCGGTGGCCGCATCGCTTCCGCCCACGCGGTCGATGCGCAGGAAGCCCTTGTCGTCGATGTGCTTGATCATGTAGCCGATCTCGTCGGCATGCGCCTCCAGCATCACGATGCGCGGGCTGCGTCCGGGAAGGATCGCCCAGGTGGAGCCATAGGCATCACAAGCGGTCTCAGCGGCATGCTGGCCGATCCACTTCGCCCACACCCGCTGGCCGGGCATTTCAAAGCCGGTCGGGCTGGGGGTCTCCAGCAGCTCGAACAGGAACTCACGGTCGTCTTTTCTCATCGGCATCGCTGGGCATTGAAGCATGACGCACGACGCTGGCAATCCCGCGCGTCGGATTCCACCGGAAATCGTCCCGCCAGCCCGACGCCAAGGGCTGCGTTCTGATCGAATCTTGTTGCCGAACGCTAACCCTCACGGGGTATCGCCTGCCTGTTGTGGTCACATCGACAATCCTCTAAAATGTCGCCGTCAAAATAACCCAACGCCCTGCTTTCTACGCAGCACCCCCAAAAAATCCAATGAAACCACGTCGTCTCGCCACCTGCTCTCTTCTCTTCATCTCACTGTCCACGTTCTCCCAAGCAGCGGACATCGTGAAGGCTAACAATGCCACGGCCTTGGATACCGCCGGTTCCTGGACCGGTGGTGTTTTGCCGAGCGCCTCGGATGTCGCCTTGTTCACCAATGGCAGTGGAGCGACCGCTCCCATCGGCACCGGTCTGACCGTGGCCGGTCTGCGCTACACCAATGCTGCGGCTTACAATATCACCGTCGGCACAGGCTCGCTTACGGTCGGCGCATCTGGAATCGACCTCAGGGCAGCGACAAACAATCACACCATCTCCGCGCCGCTTGTTCTCAACGCCAGCCAGCAGTGGAACCTCGCGACTGGCAGGACGCTGACCATTTCCGGAACAACCGGATTCAATCAGGGCAGCAACAACGTGACCTTGAATGGCTTCGGCACCGTGTCTTTCAATCCGACCACTGGAACCGCCGCCTCGGCCGCCACCGGCTCCTTCACTGTCAATGGAGGCACCCTCAACCTGAACGCAGCGACGACTTCGCCGACCTTCGCAGGTGTCACCAACATTCTCAGCCCGAACACCCCCCTGATCCTTGGCGGCGGCGGATTGACCATCACGCAGGCAAGGGATGTCGGCACCTACACACAGAATTTCAACGGACTGGCCATTAATGCCGGACACAGCACGGCCACCCAGACACGCGGCGCCAATTCACAGGTCATCCAGGACTTCCGCGCCGTCACCAGAACCATCGGCGGCACCATCAACTTCGGCGTCGCAGCCAGCACCACGTCCGGCTACAGATTCGGAAATGGAGCGAACGGCATCGTCGGTGGCTTCATGACCTACACAAACACGGATTTCATGAGATTCGTCAACGGGACGAACCTGAACGACACCAATGACAGCGCTGCCGCCTACACCGCCGACACATGGGGCACGACGACCAACACCAACGTCACAGTCGACACCCCCCAAACCGGAGCCACCACCAACAGCCTCCGCTTCGCCGCTGCCGCCGCCCGCACCCTCACGCTTTCCGGCACCAACACCCTCACTTCCGGCGGCCTGCTCGTCTCCAGCGCCGTTGGAGCCTTCAACAACCTCATCACCGGAGGCACTCTGCGCGGTTCCAGCGGCGGCGACCTGATCGTCCACCAGCACAACGCCGGTGGCACTCTGACCATCGCATCGGAAATCGCAGACAACACCACGGCCACTGCGCTCACCAAGTCAGGAGCGGGCACCCTGATCCTCAGCGGCACCAACACCTTCACCGGCAGCGTCTTTCTCAACGCCGGAGCCCTCCAGCTTGCCAGCGCTGGAGCACTGAACACCACCACCCCGAATCAGGTGGTCTTCAACAACAACAGCAGCGCCAGGCTCCAGCTCTTCGGAAACAGCGCCACGCTGGGCGGTGTCGCCACTTCCACGGTTCTCGCCGCGACCGTGCCGATCATCGAAAACGGAGGCTCCACCGACAGCGTGCTGACCGTCAGCAACTCCAGCGCGAACACCTTCCCCGGCACCCTTCAAAACGGCAGCACCGGCCTTCTCGGTCTTACCAAGGCCAATATCGGAACGCTGACCCTGACCGGAACCAACACCTCCACCGGTCCGGTCCAGGTTTCCGCAGGCACGCTCGCTCTGAGCGGCACCACCGCCCTGCCTGCTTCCACAATCACCGTCGGCTCCGGGGCCACTCTTGACCTCACCGCGCGCACCGGCGGCGGACTGTCTCTTTCCCCCACCCAGACCCTGGTCGGCTCCGGCACGGTCAGCGGTGCAATCACCACCGTCCTAGGCTCCAAACTGGTTCCCGGAGGCAATGGCAACATCGGCACCCTCACCACCAGCTCGCTGAATCTCGGCGGCTCCACCACCGTCGACTTCGAACTCCCGAACTCCGGCACCAGCAGCGATGCCATCACCGTCGGAACGGCCAACGGACTCGTGCTCGGCAGCGGGATTCTGGTGAACCTTTCCCCGACCACCGGCGGTCAGTTTGCCAATGGCATTGGAAACACCTACACCCTGTTCAACTACAGCGGCACCCTTTCCGGAGTCGGAACCAGCGCCGGCACCATCACGGCGGGCACCTTCACGGTGAACAACCCGGTCGGAGGCCTCACCTACACCTTCAACGACACCGGCAGCGCGATCACCCTCACCATCGGGGGCTCCCTGGCGAACGACGCCACCTGGCAGGGCGGAGTCAACCTGAGCTGGACTACCGCCGGCAACTGGACCACCGGCGTCGTTCCCCAGAACGCCGGTGACAGTGCCCGCTTCGGCAACGTGATCGGCACCACTCCGACCGCCATCACCCTCGATGGCTCCAAGACAGTGGCCCTTGTGGAACTCAACAACTCCGCTGCATCTTACACCGTCAACGTCGGATCGGGTGGAGGACTCACCCTCGACAACGGAGTCAGCTCGGGACAGATCAACGTCACGGCGGGAACCCACACGCTCAATGTCCCTCTTACCCTGAGCTCCTCCACGGTATTCGGCGTCACCGGATCCGGAGATTCGCTGACCCTGACGGCGGACCTGGGTGGCGCAGGCGATCTCACAAAGACCGGCTCCGGACTGCTTGCCCTCAGCGGCACGTCCAGCCACTCCGGCGTGGTCAATCTCAACGGCGGCACCACAACCTTCGTCAGCGGAGCGCTCGGCACCTCGGGCGATCTGAACCTCGGCGGCGGCACCCTTAGATTTGCCACCGGAAACACCGAGGACATCAGCTCCGTCCGCTTCACCAGCCTCGTCGTCGGCGGCGGCACCTTCGACACCAACGGCAACGACGTCGAACTTGCAGGCTCCATTCAAGGCAGCGGCGGACTCACCAAGGCTGGCAGCGGCGTCCTCACCCTCTCGGGCTCTAACAACTACGCCGGGAACACCACCATCAATGGCGGCACGCTGAGGGTCGGCACGCTCGGAAATCTCGGAGCCACTCCAGGCGTGGCCACTCCGGGCAACCTGACCCTCGGCGCGGGAACCCTTGAACTGACCGCTGGAATCGCCTTTCCAGCCAACCGGGGAGTCGCACTCACTTCCCCCAGCGCGTCGATCGTGCTCCCTGCCTCCACCGCTTCTACCATCTCCGGCATCATCGCGGGAAACGGGAAACTGAACCTCTCCGGAACAGGCTCCCTCACCCTCGCTGGAGCCAACACCTACTCTGGTGGAACGGTTATTGAGGTCGGTGGTCTCGTCACCATGGGTTCCGGCACCGCCCTGGGCACCGGACAAACGGAACTGCGCGACAGCCAGGTGACCATCAATGCCCTCGACACCACCCTTAGCAACTTGCTGGTCGCCAGCGGCAAGACTGGCACCGTGGACGGACTTCAGCGCCGCCCCGCTGTTGCCGGTCTGACTGGTGCAGGCGATGTCACCTTCCTCACCCGCACCGGTGGGAACAATGCCCAGTCCAACGCCTTCGGGTTCCAGCTCAGGGGAAGCTACACCGGATTCACCGGCACCCTTCGCCTGAAGTCCGCCGTGGCCAGCACGGTCAACACCTTCGTCCTCTACTTCAACGGCGGCGCCTTCAATGGCGATCTCTCCAACGCCACCGTCGTGCTCTCGGACTACGCCCGCCTGTCAGGCGTCACCTCCAGCGCCGGAAACACGGTGAACATCGGAGCCCTCTCTGGGGACAGCACCACCATCCTTTCGGGAGCGGACTACGTCGCCTTCAACACCTACAACATCGGTGCCAAGAACCTCGACACCACCTTCGACGGCCTCATCAACAACGGCAGCGTCGGACCTGCAAACATTGTCAAGTCCGGCACCGGCTCCCTCACCCTGACCGGCACCAACACCTACTCCGGCACCACCACGATCAACACGGGAACCCTCGCCGTCACCAACGCCTCCGCCCTCGGGGCTGATACCACCGGCACCACCATCAACGGCGGCGATGTCAACGGCAGGCTCTCCGTCAGCGGCGGACTCACCATCACCGAGCCCCTCACCCTCGGCGGTCGTCAGGGCGCAAACTTCGAATCCGCCCACGTTCTCAACGCCAGCGGCAACAACCAGTTCACCGCTGCCGTCATCCCGGCCACCGGAGGAAACAACTACAACGTCCAGTCCGATGCCGGTCTGCTCACCCTTGCCGGCGGCTTCACCCCGGCAGGCGCGGTCACCGGTGCCCGTTTCCTCCAGCTCCTCGGAGATGGAAATGGCGCATGGACCGGAGCCATCAACAATGGCACCGCCAC
>JAIYDT010000430.1 GCA_027487355.1 Verrucomicrobiaceae bacterium | reverse complement strand
GCCGTCGCGAAGGCTTCGAAGCAGACTCGCCTCTCTGTGACCAACAAAGGACAGGAACCGCCAACGGACGTTATTGTTCCGACCGCTCTTGATAGCACCGTTGCCTACCTCTGTGGCCTTGCTCTGGCGTCCCCCCAAGCACAGAACCTTCTCGCGGAGCAGTTCGAATGCATCCATGAAGCGGGCGAATATCTTGAGGGAGTTTCATTGCTCGAGGTGATCTTGGGAGTTCGCCCCGATCCATCTGATGCGGCAGCAATCAACACTTTCCTCGGTAGCCTGCCCGAAGCCGATCGCGTCTCGCTTTCAAACATAGTTGGTGGAATTTACAACGATCTCGATTTCACCATTGAAGTCCAAAATTCGCTCTCATGGCTGTCAGCGAAGTGCCTTCTAAAACGTGATGCTCGGAATAAGGCGGCGCAGCGAGATCCGGACATCAAGCCAGAACGGCTGTTCGAGCTCCTTAGGGAGTCTAAAGAAATTTTTAAGCTCATTTCGGGCATTGACCAACGGTTCATCACCGAGGACGAACTCGCCCCCTCCACCCGCCGCCCACCCGAGCAGCGAAAGGGCCCTTTCCGGCGGGAAAGAAAACCTTGACGGGTCGGGGTCCCGACGCATCATTCGCGCCCGCCTCCGGGTTTTCGCCCGGTTGCGCTATAATAGTCGGAGTGTGCCCACATGGTCCGACCCTCTTCGAGCGATTTCACGAGTTTCATCATGGCGAACCAAAAAGCTTCTTCCAAAAAGCCCGCAGCGAAAGCGAAAGCGCCGGCCCCCGCAAAGCCTGCGTCGGCTGCCAAAAAGCCCGCGCCAAAGCCTGCGAAGCCCGCTGCCAAAGCCCCGGCCAAACCCGCTCCGAAGGCGGTCGAGAAGAAGCCAGCCTCCGCTCCCGCTCCGAAGGCTCCGGCCAAGCCTGAGGTGAAGACGCCTGGTGCGAAGCCCGTCGAGTCCAAGAAGCCGGCTCCCGCTCCTGCCAAGCCAGCCCCTAAATCTGCCGCCGATGCCAAGCCCGCAGCGAAGGCCGTTGAAGCCAAAAAGCCCGCCGCGGCCCCAGTCAAGCCCGACACCAAGGCCTCCAAGCCCTCCGCCGCTGCCAAGCCGGATCCCAAGGCCGCGAAGGCGACCACTCCGCCAGTCGAGCCCAAGCCCGCTGGCAAGTCCATCTCCGAGCAATCAAAGCGCCGGATCGACACTCCTGAAATCCAGGAGAAGATCCGCGAACTCATCAAGCTCGCCAAGGAACAGGAATACCTGACCTACGACGACATCAACGAGATCCTCCCGAACGATCTGGTCGATCCCGATGACGTCGAGGCCATCATGGAGCGGCTCCGCAACATGGAGTTCGACATCATCGACGCCTCCGAGGTGGACCGTTTCAAGGACAAGAAGCGCGACGAGTCCGATGGCGACGAGGAGGAAACCAAGGCCGACCAGAAGCTCGACATCCTCGACGACCCGGTCCGCATGTATCTCAAGCAGATGGGCCAGGTGCCGCTGCTGACCCGCGAGCAGGAAGTGGAGATTTCCAAGCGCATCGAGGACGCCGAGATCGAGGTTGCCAAGCAGCTCCATCTTTTCGGCTTCGTGGCCGACCTTTACCTCGAACTCGCCGACAAGCTCAACAAAGGCAAGGAGCGCTTCGACCGCGTGATTCTCGACAAGAAGATCGAGTCGCGTGAGCGCTACATGAAGATCCTGCCGAAGCAGTGCGATCAGTTGAAGCAGCTCCACGAGGAGAACGACAACCTCTTCCGCCAGCTCTCCGCCAAGAACCCGCGCGGCAAGAAGAAGCTCGACGACGACTTCGCCAAGAACCTTCAAACACTTCATCGCCTCTACACCCGCTTCTACTACAAGCAGAAGGTGACCGAGGATTTCTGCGAACTCGTCGAGGAGTATCAGCAGAAGTTCTGGAAATACACCCGCAAGCTCCAGACCGATCCCGAGGACAAGGAGTTCCAGACCAAGCTTCGTGAGCTCCAGCAGCACGCCTGGCACACCTCGGAGGGATTCGAGGAAACCAACAAGCAGCTCCGCCACTGGCTCAAGGAAGCCCTCAAGGCCAAGACCGAGATGGTCGAGGCCAACCTTCGCCTCGTGATCTCGATCGCGAAGAAATATACCAACCGCGGCCTTTCCTTCCTCGACCTCATCCAGGAAGGCAACATGGGCCTCATGAAGGCGGTCGAGAAATTCGAATACCGTCGCGGCTACAAGTTCTCGACCTACGCCACCTGGTGGATCCGTCAGGCCATCACGCGTTCGATCGCCGACCAGGCCCGCACGATCCGCATCCCGGTCCACATGATCGAGACGATCAACAAGCTGATGCGCGTGCAGAAGCAGTTGGTCCAGGAATACGGCCGCGAGCCCTCACCGGAGGAAATCGCCGAGGAAATCCACCTTCCCGTCGAGCGTGTCCGCGCCGTGCTCAAGATGGCCCAGCAGCCGATCTCTCTGCAGGCCCCCGTTGGCGACTCGGACGACACCTCCTTCGGTGACTTCATCGAGGACAAGTCCGCCGACAACCCGATGGAGGAAGCCGGCTTCTCGATGCTCAAGGAGAAGATCAAGGATGTCCTCGACACTCTAACAGAACGCGAACGCGAAGTCCTCGAACAACGTTTCGGCCTCAAGGACGGCTACAGCCGCACCCTCGAGGAAGTAGGCCGTCAGTTCCAGGTCACCCGCGAGCGTATCCGTCAGATCGAAGCGAAGGCCCTCCGCAAGATGCGCCACCCCACCCGTATCCGGAAGCTCGAAGGCTTCATCGAGCTGCCAGGGGCGTGATGCCCTCTCTCACAAAAACGCCGCACGACCCCGTGCGGCGTTTTTGTTTGGAAGTGCAACGATGTCCTGAATCGACCTCCTTTCCCGCCATGCGTCCCAACTCCTTCGCAATCGCCATTTCCGCGCTCGCGCTGATTGCCAACTCGTCCGCCGCGCCCGCCTGGGAGTCGATTCTGACTCCGGCAAAGCTGGGGCCTCAACCGCGACTCGCCCCTTGCAAGCTCGACTATAAGGCCAGTTGGAAAGGCCTTCTCGATGCCGGCGAGATTCACCTCGAGTTCGCAAATCCAGCCAACGCCAAGTCAGGTGCCTACGTTGTGACCTCCAGTGGCAAAAGCCTCGGAGCCGCCGCCTCACTCTACACCTACTCGCACTGGTTCTGGTCGGAGCTCGATCCCTCCACGCTCCGTCCACGACTTTTCCACACCTTCGAAGCCCTCGACGACCGGAACGCCACCCATTCATTGAACTACTCTGGCAGCGGTGTCACCTGCACCCAGACCACCCACATCACCGAGACCGGACTGAAATACAGCAGCACCACGAAGTTCGGCTTCTCCCCCGTGTATGATGTCTTCTCGTCGATGCTGTTCGTGCGCAGCCAGACTCTCGACAACGGAGTCACCCTCGCCTTCCTCGTCCAGCCCGGTGATACGCCCTATCTGGTCCGCACTTATGTCGAAGGCCGCGAAGTCCACGAGGGTCGAAATGCGATCCGCCTCGATGTTTCGATGCAGAAGATCGATCCAGGATCGATGACCTTGCTGCCCTACAAGAAGCTGAAGAAGGCCACCCTCTGGCTCAGCGATGACAAGGTGCGCATCCCCTTGGAAATCCGCGCCGAGGTGTTCATCGGCGACGTGCGAGTGGTCCTCACCGGCGCGAGCCTGTTCTGACCGTGGCGGCGGATTCCATCCGCCATGCCCAAGCATTCCAAGAGATAGGCTTGGCGGATGAAATCCGCCACCACGATTTTCACTCCACCAGATCGAGCATCCGCAATCTCGCGATGTGATGGATCTCCTGAAGCGCTGTCCGCATTTCCTCCTCGCTCGTCTGACCGAT
>JAIYDT010000398.1 GCA_027487355.1 Verrucomicrobiaceae bacterium | reverse complement strand
GTCATGAGCGTCAACTATGGGCTCCGTACCTGCATCCGCGATCGCAAGGTCGAGCAACTCGTCGGCCTCATGGAGATCGGCAGCAAGGAAGGCATGCACACCATCGACGACTCCCTCGAACTCCTCCTCCAGCAAGGCACCATCACCCGCGAAGAAGCCCTCTTCCAGTGCCGTGACCGCCAGCGCTTTCTTCCACCTCCGCCAGTGAGGAAGAAATGACGAATTTCGAAATCCGAATGACGAAGGAAGAGGGGCCTTCCTTGTCAGCAAGGGCGTTTGCCTTCCAGTTTCATGTTGGAGCTCTGCCTTGAAACTTGGAACTTCGATTTGCCAAATGAGGCTCCCATCCGCTATCGTCCGGCATGGCCACGACTTCCCCCACGATCACCAGCATCGCCATCTGGGAGCGCGCCATCCAGCCTGCACGTCGCACCTTGGATGCAGCTTCCGCCAAGGCGTTGCTGAGCCTGAAGCTCAGCAAACGAGATCTGGATCGTTCCGATGTGCTGGCCCTGCTCGCTGTGCAGGGGAAGCTCTCCGATGAGGAAGCGTCCGAATTGGAGAGCTATCGTTCAGTCGGCGCTGCCCTTGAGTTCCTCAAATCGAAGGCGCGCCGTAGTCTGAAGAAGAAGCCTTGATCTCGGCCCATGAGTCCGCGCCTTCGCAGCCAGATCAGACGACGCGCGGGCTTGCGGTGTGAGTATTGCCATCTCCCGGAATCCGTTGCCGAACTGAGATTTCAGGTGGACCATGTGGTGGCGGAAAAGCATGGAGGCTCCACCAACTTGTCAAACCTGTGCTGGGCCTGCTACCGCTGCAATTCCCACAAAGGACCAAACCTGGCGGGCCTGGATGAACGATCAGGCGAACTGGCGAGACTGTTCAATCCAAGGGTGGATCTCTGGGCCGAACATTTCCGATGGTCAGGACCGAGATTGGTCGGAAAGACCGCGATCGGTGGAGCCACCATCAGCGTTTTGTGCATCAACCGCGAGGATACCGTCCTGCTGAGGCGCTCGCTCATGGCGGAAGGGATTGAATTCTAGGTGGCGGCAAGCGCTTACCTCCTCCGCCAGTGAGGAAGAAATGACGAATTCTGAATGACGAAGGACTCTTCCCTTGGAGTGCGGCGGGAAGCGAAGCGCCACGCCGCTTTCTCATGCGCATGTGACTCACGACCTCCGGGAACGTTTCAGTCCGTCTGAGACGCCCCGCTTCCATGGACCTCGGAGGTGGATGACGACTCGCGCCTGCAATGAACCTTAACAGGAAAATGGGAAACCACTAAAGTCACGAAAAGCACGAAAGCAGAAGCAATTGTCGCCATCTTCGCACTCACCTGATGAATGAGTCTGAAGCAGTTTCGGAACTGCCTGATTTTCGTGATGTTTCGTGAATTTCGTGGTTTGGATTTCAGGATTTAAGATGAAAGAGATCATCCCAGCCGCATGCCAAAGCGATGCTCCACTGTGTTTCCGACCGCAGTCCTGGGTTCAGAAAGAACGCCTTTCCAGACAAGGTCAGCCGCGACATGACGAGTCTGCCCTTGCCACCGCTACGTCCTCAATCTCCTCGGCGACGGCTGGAGACACAAAAAAATCGCCAACCGCCCGGGCATAAGTCAAAACACCGTCGACGGCTTTATGAAGGACATCTTCAAACAATTTGGCGTCCCTTCCCAGCCAGAACTCCTCGCCCGTTTCGCCAAAAGCGCTCACGGCGACCCATAGATTCACCCCCATGCCTCCCGAAGCTCCCCATCTTCCCGAATCCGACGTTCGTGCGATTGTTCGCCTGCTGGGCGAAGTCATCGCCTCTCATGGAGACTTCCGGGAGTCTCGACGCCTTCTCATGGACGGGCTCTGCCGCATCGTCAACGCCAACTCCTGGGCCTGGTGCATGGCGGAGTTTGATCCTGACAAACCTCCCTCGTTCATCGGCTTCGAGCACGGTGGATTCGACGAAGACCGCTTCGGCCTCTACGTGAAGGCAATGAATCATCCGGAGCATGGCCTCATCACCAAGCGCTCTTCCATCGAGCTCCAGGAAAAAGGCACGCACCTCACCCGGACGCTTCGTCAAATCGACCCTGAAATGATCTTCGAGACCTCCGACATCGGGGCCGCTTGGGCAGAGGCGGGCATTGGGGCGATCATCCTTTCGCAACGACCGATGAAGGGTGGTGGTGTCTCCGGCGTCGCCGTTTATCGTGCGGTGGGCGAACCTCAATTCGAAGCCCGCGAATCCCGCATCGTTCACATCATCCTGAGCGAAGTCCCCTGGCTCCATTTCAATGCCTTTCCGGATCAGGCGAGCAAGGATATCACCCGCCTCCAGCCCCGTCATCGCACCGTCCTCAATCTCCTTGGAGACGGCTGGAGCCGTAAGAAAATCGCCGCCCATCTCCACATCAGCGAGAACACCGTGCATGGCTACGTGAAGGATATCTTCAAGCATTTCAGCGTCCATTCTCAAGCCGAACTCATCGCCCGCTTCACCAAGGGCGACGGCGGAGACAGGTAGCGTCTATCGAAGTGGCTGCGGCAGCACGCTTCATGCTGTCCCGAGCGCATCTCCACCACCAGCCTCCAGCTTCCTCAGCGCCTGCCTTGTTCATCCTTGGAAGGAAAGTGAGAAACGACGAAAGACAGGAGAAGCACGAACCAATAGACAATTTTGACGATCTTCGCACTCACCTGATGGATCAGTCCGACTCAATCTGGCGCTCCCTGACTTTCGTGATGTTTCGTGAACTTCGTGGTTTGTGTTTCAGGACTCAGGTTTATCAGCCAGCTCATCCGTGGCATGTCTCGAAAGGTTATCTCCAACCAGCTCGGAATCAGACAAAACACCGTCCACGGCCAGACTAAGTTGATTTTCAGGCACTTTGGTGTCCACTCCCGGGTCGAGCTGATCACCTGTTGCCCCATGGCGCTGGCCGTGGCCGCTGAAGTTTTAATCTCTACATGAGCAGTGCCAGGTGTTGATTCATCCACATTGACTGCGCTTGAAAGGCTTCGTTCCTGCGCACCATTTACGCCTCTTTGCGGCTAAAACTTTTCAACCAAAAGATCTTCCCACACCGCCCCCCGGATTTGGGGGGTTGTAGAATAAGGACCTGGCGGCTAAGCAACTCTCGTCATTAACGCCTTTGAGAAAGAGCTACCACAACAGATCACACGGCGATGGGCTGACTGCGATTAAAAAAATCGGAGTTTCCGCCAACGTTACCCTTCACCACAACACAGATGAAATCCTTGGCGTCACTTCGCTGCTACATTGAAAATCTTGTTTCCAAAGGTGGCCCTTCGGAAAGTGACGATATCGCGTTCATGAGCATGCTCGAGATTCTTGGGTATTGCTCGGAAAGCGGAGTTCTGGCCGAGCCAGTGAAGATGGAATTGAGGTCATGGTTCGGCAACGCCCTCAGTCCCTCCTCGATGCAGGGGATGGCGTTACAAAAACCCCATGGTTATGCGGGGGACTTCGAGATCATCGACCGAATCTACCTTAGGTATGTTTCATCGAATACTGAATTGGCCAACTGGGACCATTTTTACCACCGACAGCCCGCTCCAAGAGCGGTGAGGAATCGCAAGACCTATTTCCACGAACTGCTAGACAGTCATTCCGCCCGTCGCAATCCCTTGAGCGTTCTTAACATTGCCAGCGGCCCCGGACGTTGCATGTTTGAATGGCTTTCCGCCCATACTGAAGCTCCGATCAGCATCGACTGCGTGGAACTGGATGCTACCGCCATTGATTACGCTAGAAACTTGAACAGGCCGTTTCTGGATCGAATCACATTCGAACAGAAAAACGCCCTGCGTTACAAACCGTCCCGCACCTATGACCTCATCTGGGCGGCGGGGATATTTGACTACTTCAATGATGAGATCTTCTGCCTCATGATCAAACGGCTGCTGCCAGCTCTAGCAAACGGGGGCGAACTGGTGATCGGTAACTTCAGCAATCTCAACCCAAGTCGCGCTTATATGGAATTGATCGGTGAATGGGTGCTCCATCACCGGAGTAGCGACCAGCTTAGCGCCTTGGCTGCAGAAGCGGGCGTCTTGCCAGAAAACATCAGCGTGGGCCAGGAACCCGAGGGGGTGAACCTTTTTCTCCACATTCGATCATAAGCCATGAATAAACTGCTAGAGCCTCTGCATGGTTCTTTGCTGCACAGTACATGCCGCAGCCTAAAGGGCAGCGCGGAACTAACTCATCCCACCACCCCTACCAAGTAGCCATCTGCCACGTGGACGCCCACCAGGTCGGCCAATGAGCCACGGAGGTGAGTGTCACCGCAGCTGGGTGACATCCATTCTAGATCCCATACATCCAATCTTCTCGACAGAATGAAACCGCTCACGCTTCTATCAATACTATCCGGTATCTTTGCCCTTTGCCTTCCTGCGTCGGCGCAGTTATCCATCGGGACAACTACCAGTGGATCACTCGCCTTTGAGAATTCCGCCGGAAACGGTGCGGCGGTTTCCAGTATCTCCGTCACCTTGCCCACTTCCACGTTTTTCGATTCCAGCGGCGCGACTCCCGGAACTGCTTTCACACCATTTTCTGTTTCAAACAACGTCGGCGTAGGTGGCGTAGTGCTCCCCGACAGCGCAGCAACCGATGGCCAACGAACAGCCGTTTTTTCCTTCACGGGCTTCGATCCGGGCGACTCCGTGAGAATCAACTGTGACTACGATCTCTACGCGAGTCCAGATGGCAGCGGCGATCCTGTTGGAGCCGTGGTTACCGTGACCTATGGCAATGGCCAGTTGGCAACTGGCAACTTAGCGTCCGTGACTAGAACCGTGAGCGGAGCTTCTTGGCCAATCAGTTTGATCTTACAAGCGCCCATAGCTCAGCTAGGCTCTCTCTCAACTGCCCGCTATGCTCATAGCTCAACACTGCTGCCCAACGGTAAAGTTCTCGTCGTAGGGGGTAACAACAGCAGCGACAGTCCTCTCGCCGCAGCGGAACTCTACGATCCTTCTACTGGCACTTGGAGTGCCACCGGCTCCCTCGCCACCGCTCGCTTCAACCACGCCGCAACGCTGTTGCCCAACGGCAAGGTGCTTGTCGCGGGAGGAAAGAACGGCAGCAGCTCTCTCGCCAGTGCGGAGATCTACGATCCTGCCACGGGTTTCTGGAGCGCCACTGGCTCCCTCGCCACCGCCCGCTATGGTTACACCGCGACTGTGCTGGCCAACGGTAAGGTGCTCGTTGCTGGGGGGTATAACGGCAGCAGCTATTTTGGCACTGCGGAACTCTATGATCCGGCTACTGGCACTTGGAGTTCCACTGGCTCCCTTGCCACCGCCCGTTACGCACACGCAATGTCACTTCTACCCAACGGCAAGGTGCTCATTGTTGGTGGGTATAACGGCAGCCATCCCACAAGCTCTGAGATCTACGATCCGGCGACGGGCAGTTGGAGCACCACCGGCTCCCTCGCCTTCGGGGGGGAGAACCGCACCGCGACGCTCCTACCAAATGGCAAAGTGCTTGTCGCGGGAGGGTATAATCGTACCAACTATCTCACAAGTGCGCAGCTCTACGATCCTGCTGCGGGCACCTGGAGTGTTACAGGTTCTCTCGCGACCGCCCGCTATGCTCATTCCGCTTCACTGCTGCCCAACGGCAAGGTACTCGTCACGGCGGGATACGGCAACAGCGGCATCCTCTCCAGCGCGGAACTCTACGATCCTGCCGCAGGCACCTGGAGTGCCACCACTTCCCTCGCCAGCGCCCGCTATGGCCATCCCGCGACGCTGCTGCCAAACGGCAATGTTCTCGTGGCGGGAGGATATAATGGTGGAGCCCTCAACAGCACTCAGCTCTATGAATTTGCCAGCGGAAGCTGGGGTGGCACGGGCTCGCTCGCCACCGCCCGCCAGCGTCACACAACCACCCTGCTTCCAACTGGAAAAGTGCTGGTTGCTGCAGGATTTAGTAGCACGGGCGGCTTTAACATCTTTAACAGCGCGGAACTTTACGATCCTGCCGTCGGCGCCTGGACCGTCACAGGCTCGCTTGCCACGGCTCGCTATGACCACACCGCGTCGCTGCTACCCAACGGCAAGCTGCTCGTCGCAGGGGGCAACGCAGGCGGCAGTTATCCCGTCAATGTAGAGCTTTACGATGCGGCTACTGGCACATGGACAACCACCGGTTCCCTCGCCACAGCACGCTATGGCCACACCGCGACTCTTCTTCCCAACGGCAAGCTGCTGGTAGCCGGGGGATCTGGACCCGGCAGTGTTCTTGCCAGTGCGGAACTCTACGATCCCGCTACCGGCGCCTGGACCGCCACAGGCACGCTCGCCACTGCCCGCTATAGCCATACTGCGACGCTGCTATCTAACGGAAAGGTGCTCGTGGCAGGCGGTACAGGAAACATCGGCAACACGATCTCAAGCGCGGAAATCTATGATCCTGCGGCAGGCACCTGGAGCACCACTACTTCTCTCGCCACAGCACGCTATGGTCAGACCGCGACTCTTCTGCCCAACGGCAAGCTGCTCGTTGCAGGGGGCTTCGACGGCAGCAATTATCTCGTCGATTCGGAGCTTTACGATTCGGCTACCGGCACATGGACCGCCACTGGCTCACTTGTCACTGCCCGCAGCAGTCACAACGCGACACTGCTACCTAACGGAAGGTTGCTTGTCGCCGGTGGAACTGGAAACAGCGGTGGTCTTACCGTTGCGGAACTCTACGATCCCGCCAGTGGCACCTGGGCCAACACCGGCTCGCTAGCCACCGCCCGCATTGCCCATGCCGCGACGCTACTGCCCAACGGCAAGCTGTTGGTCGCGGCGGGAACCAACGGAAGCGGCACTCTCGCCAGTGCTGAACTCTACGACGTGGGGCTAGGCTTTAGCAATTCCGCTCAACCGGTGATCTCATCCGCAACGATCAATGGTGCTGGCAAACTTGTGCTTGTCGGCACGAGATTTAGCGGTATCAGCGGGGCCTCAGGTGGCAATGGCGTTCAGGACTCGGCGACAAACTACCCAGTGGTTCAGATACGAAGATTAGATAATGAGCAATGCACATTCGTATTGCCCGATCCTGCGACTAACACATTCGCCACGGCATTCACCTCGCTGGCGATCGCTCCGTTCTCCGGGTATGCGATGGCAACCGTATTCACCAACGGAATTCCTAGTGCTGGAACTATTATTACCTATCAGCAGCCGGCTTCGGTGCCAGTTGTCACGGGACCCGTTGCGTCTTCCATCACCGATAGCAGTGCAGTCTTGGGCGGAACGATCAGCAGCGACGGCGGAGCAGCCATCACCGCCCGTGGCATCGTCTATGCCGTAACCGCCACCAACCCTAACCCCGCATTGGGCGGCGTGGGAGTTGTCAATAACACGGCGAGCGGCACTACAGGAGTTTTCACCTTGAATGTGAGCGGCCTCTTGCCCAACATCCTCTATTCCTTCACTGCCTATGCGACCAACAGTAGTGGTACCGCATATTCTAGCGTGGGCAGTTTCATTACTCTATCCCCAGACATCACCCTGGAGCAGCCTGTGGGAAGCGCGCTTGCCAACGGCGGCACGAGGAATTTCGGAACCACGGTCGTCGGCACGCCATCAAGCCTGACCTTTACAATCAGCAACCGTGGGAACAGCAATCTCACCGGCTTGACGATTACCATGAACGGCACAGATGCGGGCGATTTCAACGTCACTGCACTCCCGTCGGCACCTGTGATGCCAGGCGGGAGCACGAGTTTCACGGTGCAATTCAATCCCACAGGTGGCATCACGGGGATGAGAAACGGGACGCTTCAGATCGCCAATAACGTCATCAGCAACAACCCCTTCATCATCAACCTTGCAGGCCAGGCACTCACGCAGAACTCGGATACTGACGGTGACGCGCTCAACGATGCTTCGGAGTACGACATGGCAGCCCTCGGCTTCAACTGGCAGGTCGCCCAGACCAGTCTGGTGAATACCTACCGGAACAGTGCAAACAGAGCTGGCTACTACTCGCTATCGCAGGTCCAAGGACTCAACGTGGGAACCCCGCTGATTCAGAGAAATGCAAACACCGGTCAATTCAAGCTGACCCTCGGCTTGGAAAAATCCACGAATTTGAGCAGCTTCACGCCTTTCCCCTTCACCGCTCCGCAGACCACAGTGAACGGCCAAGGGAAGATAGAGTTCCTATTCACCTCCCCGGACAACGCCGCATTCTTCCGACTGAGGGCGGAGTAGTTGGGTGGCTCATGATTTCCCATACGGCCACATTGTGCCGTGTGGGAACAAGGGAGGTCACTCATTCGAAGTAGTGATCGCTTGCCACTCGGAAATTGATGGACGAGCCTCGAACCATGAATATTCTGGAAACTGACATCGAAATCGCCGCCGATGGAAGTGTGAAGCTGCTTTCGCCACTGCCTGCCTGGCTCAGGCCGGGGCGTGCCCATGCGGTGATGACTCTTACGATAGTGGAGGTCAGCGATGCCAAAGCCAAATGAAAGGAACCGACCGCGACACCAGAAATGCTTGCCAGCGGGTAGCTGCGTTTGACGAACTGCGCGCACAGGGCGGCTTGAGCTCCAAGGCGAGGTTCCAAGTTTAAAGAAGAAGTTGGCACCTCGTGACCCGGCATGAAAAAGCCGGTGCCCCCCATGGCAGGGCGATCACCGGCTTTCGATTCAATCAAGGGAACTCAAGGGCGCGTCACGGTCACGGCCGGACTCCCTGCCTCGTTGCCGCTGCCGACGATCACGTAGACCTTGTAGCTGGCGGAGTCACCGGCTGTGGGCAGACCGGCGGTGGTCAGGAATTCACGGGGGGCGGCTGGAGCCAGGGTGGCGAG
>JAIYDT010000271.1 GCA_027487355.1 Verrucomicrobiaceae bacterium | reverse complement strand
TTCGAGATCAGGGAGAGATTGCAGAAGGAGGGGCTGCGGATCTTCAGGCGGTGCGGGACACCGCCGCCGGTGGAGTGGATGTAGAAGCCGAGTTCGCCCTTCGGGTTTTCCGCACCGAAGTAGACCTCGCCCTTCGGAGCATCGATGCCCTGGGTGGAGACGATGAAGTGGTGGATGAGCTCCTCCATCGACATCAGGACCTTCTCCTTGTTCTGGAGCATGTTCTTCGGGTCGGCCAGGTTGACCGGACCGGAAGGCATGGTGTCTAGCACCTGACGGCAGATCTTGATCGACTGGCGCATTTCCTCCATGCGGACCTGGTAGCGGGCGTAGCAGTCGCCCTCTTCGGCGATCGGGATGTCGAAGTCGTATTGCTCGTAGCCGAGATACGGGCGGTCCTTGCGGAGATCGCGGGTGGCTCCGGACGCGCGGAGGTTCGGACCCGTGAGGCCCCAGTCGATGGCGACGTTTTTTCCGATCACCCCGATGTCGCACATGCGGTCACGGAAGATCTTGTTGTTGTCGAGCAGCTTGCCGCACTCGTCGATGGTGACCGAGCACTGGTCGAGGAAGGTGCGGACGGCCTGTTCGAAGCCCGGCGGCATGTCGCGGAGCTGGCCGCCGACGCGGGTGTAGGAGGTGGTGAAACGCGCGCCAGTGAGTTGTTCGCAGAGATTATAGACCTTTTCGCGCTCGGTGAAGGTGTAGAGGAAGACGGTCATCGCGCCGACGTCCATGGCGCAGACGCCGACTCCCAGCATGTGCGAGGAAATGCGGGCCAGTTCACAGCAAAGGACGCGCAGGGCCTGTCCGCGTGGCGGCAGGGTCCAGCCCATGAGTTTCTCGACGGCACAGGCGTAGGCGACGTTGTTCGCGAGCGGGGCGAGGTAATCGAGCCGGTCCGTGTAGGGCACGAACTGATTGTAGTGCATGTTTTCCGCGATCTTCTCATCGCCGCGGTGCAGGAAGCCCACGTCGGGATCGGCCTTGGAAATGACTTCGCCGTCGAGTTCGAGGATCAGGCGAAGCACGCCATGAGTCGCCGGGTGGGATGGGCCCATGTTCAGGACCATCTTTTCGCCCATCAGGTCATCCGTCTCCTCGTGATACTGATCGACCGCCGAGGTGGTGCGGGCAAGGGTGTCTGGGGCCTCGAATTCGGTGGTGCGGGTGCTCATGCCTGTTTCGCCGCAGGAATAAGTGTCCAATCCGGGCTGTCGGGCAAGGGGTTTGTGAAAATTTTCACAAGCGGGGAGAAGAATCGCGGATTGGGGATTTGGGATTGCGGATCGGAGATGGGATTTCCTCTTCTTTTCGAATTTCAAATTTCGATTTTCGCATTTTCTCCACCTTTTGGCCCTTGGAGCTTCGCCTTTGGCAGACGAGCCTAAGGAATGAAGCGATTGCTCCTGATTGCGGCCTTTTGCAGTGGAATTTGCCGGGCCGAGGTCCGCGAGGAGGCGGTGACTCACGCTGGCACGCAGTTTAGGGTCGTGAAACTCGAGCCACAGCAGGTTGGGGTGGTGTGGAAAGGCGCGGATGGCCAGCCCTACCGGACCTTCGATCGGGTGCAGGCGCGGTTTTCGAAGGAGGGGAAAACGGCGAAGTTCCTGATGAATGCGGGGATCTTCGAGCCGGGTGGGATTCCCAGCGGGCTGCATGTCGAGGAGGGGAAGGAGTGGCGGCCCATCAACACGGCTGCCGGGAAAGGGAACTTCTTTCTCCAACCGAACGGAGTGCTGCTGGTTTACGGAGGCGCAGAAAAGCCAGGCGCCGAAATCAAGACATCATCGGCCCACGCGGCATTTCTGAAGAACATGGCCCTGCACGCCTCCTTCCACAGCAGTCTCCGGATCGGCATCCAGTCCGGGCCGTTGCTGCTGATCGACGGAAAACGCCACCCGGTGTTTCAGGAAGGCTCGGCGAACAAGCTCCACCGCAATGGCGTCGGGATCGACTCAAAAGGCCGGATGGTCTTCGCCATTACCACACCGGGCCAAATGGTCAATTTCTGGGACTTCTCCGGACTTTTCCTTTCACTCGACTGCAAGAATGCGCTCTTTCTCGATGGCGATATTTCCCAGATGACAGTGAACCCAAAAGGCCCGGTCGAAAGCAATCAGTTCGGAGCGATGTTCGTGGTAGCGGAGTGAAGTGAACGGAAAATGGTGAATCGCAAGTGGTTGAAGATTCGATGTCTTCTCTTGAATCTTGAGTCTTCAAGTCTTGCGTCTCATTCACGGCGCATCATAGCGGAACGGATCCTGGAACTTCGGATCGGTGGTGACCGAGGTGTCGGTGAGGGTTTTCATGAATGCGACAAGGTCGGCCTTCTGGGTGGCGTTCAGGTTCAGACGACGAACGGCCGGGGGAGGCGAGCCGGGAGGTCCGGGAGGATTGCGCAGGGCGGGGGAAAGGTTCGGGTGATTGACGACGCCTGAGTTGTAGAATTCTACGACCTGCTCCAGGGTGTTGAAGCGTCCGTCATGCATGTAGGGCGCGGTGAGTTCGATGTTGCGCAGCGAGGGAACCTTGAAGAAGCCTTCGTCGGAATTGAGGCCGGTGACTGCTCCCAGCCCTTTGTCCA
>JAIYDT010000342.1 GCA_027487355.1 Verrucomicrobiaceae bacterium | reverse complement strand
GCGAAGAGCCCGAATCCGCCCGCTATCATCCAGCCATAGCCGATGACGTGGAACAGCATGAGGGTCTTGAGATCGGTTTTAAAGAGGAACGCGTAGGGATTTGGGCCGGGTGAATGCCGGACCAGCACCCTATCGCCCTCTTTCAGCGGGTAATACCCTGCATCCGGACCCAGCTCGATGTTGGTGGAACTCTCCGTTTTTCCGTCCGCCGTGTATGGGTATTGATAGGTGTAGGTCAGCCCCCGGTCATGACCCCGGCGCTCCACCGAAACCACCCGACCTTCCACCTCGGGCCACGACTTCGATTGATGCAGGATCCAGTCGAGGCGGATCAATGCCACAGACATGAAGCACCCGCCGACGAGAAAAAGGAGCACGAGGAACCATTGCTCCCGGCGGCTCATCCGTCGGGCGCTTCCGGGAACCTCGTCTGAGGCGGACTGCACCTTCTTGAACACCCGGACATGCTTCCCCGTGTCCCCTTGGCAAACAAGCGAAAGCCCCGCCCGGCGATCAGCATTACCCGCATCCACGGAGGAACGCTTGCCCGCTGGTCCCTCTGGGCTGTTGGAGTTGGGCGGAGATAGGGAGGCGATTCAACCTGCGTCGAGACAAAATCGCGGATGAAGAAAGTCATGTCCCCTCACGAAGGTATGCGCTTGTCCCCGTGAAGGATTGCCTGAGGGGGATCACCCTGAATTCAAATCATGAAAGTCGTCATCGCGTCCCTCATTCTGGCCCTCGCGGCACGGGCGGAGATCATCTTCCAGCAGGATGAAACCGTGCTTTTCTACGGAGGCTCCATGGTCGAGCAACTGCTGGAGCACGGGGAGATGGAGGCGCGGGTGCAGCTTGCTCAGGCGGGAAAGAACCTGCATTTCCGCAGTCTCGCATGGACCGGTGATGAAGTGGCAAACCGCCTGCGCGCGGAGGGCTACGCAGCGCACCTGAAGGAACTGCTCGCGGCATGGCCGGCGAAGGTGGTCGTGCTGGGCTACGGGCTCAATGAGTCCTTCGCGGGAGCCGCAGGGCTACCAGCGTTTCGCGTGGCGCTGGAGGGATACCTGGCTCAACTCGCGCGGCAACATCCGGGCGCGAAGTTCGTGCTGCTCTCTCCCATCGCGACCGAGGGGGATGCCACGCGCACGGCGGTGGTGAAGCTTTATTCCGACGCGATCAAGGAAGCCGCGAACAAGCACGCTGCGCAGTTTGTGGATCTCTTCACGCCCACCGCGCAGAGCAAGACCCCGCTCACGACGAACGGTGTTCACCTCAACGATGCTGGAAACCGCACGCTGGCCCGCATCATAGCCACGGCGCTAGCCGACGAGAAGGCTGGGAAACTGGACGCTGCCCGCGTGAAGGAAGTCGCCGCTGCCGCCTCTCAACTCGCCTACTACGTGGCGGAGGTGGTGCGCCCGAAGAACGGCATCCTCTACTACGGCCAGCGCAAGCGGCCTCAGGAGCGGGCGGCGGAGATTCCGCTCTACCTGCAACGCATTGAAAAGGCCGACGCGCTGCTGCATGAAATTGCAGGCAATCCAGGTGCGAAATTTGCCGATGCTCCCTTCATCGCGCTTGCCCCGCTGCCGCCGGTCACAACTGGCGGATCGAAAAGCGGTGTCGGCACGGTGAAATCGCCCGCCGAGATGCAGGCCGAGATGCAGGTCGCCGAGGGCTATACACTGAATCTTTTCGCCTCAGAGGAGCAGTTCCCCGAACTCCGCGCTCCGGTGCAAATCGCCTTCGATGCCCGTGGACGACTTTGGGTGGTGACGATGCCGAGTTTTCCTCACACCGTCCCCGGTCAGCCGCAAGAGGACAAGATCCTCGTGCTCGAAGACACCGACCACGACGGCAAGGCGGACCAATGCACGACGTTCGCGGGCGGCTTCGACGCGCTGGACGGCATCGCCTTCAACGAAAATGGGACACTCATCGGCGAACAGTCTCGCCACTGGCTGATGCGCGACACAAACGGTGACGGACGCGCTGACACGAAGACCGAGGTGCTGCGTGGTCTGGATGTCACCGATTCCCATCACGGTGGCATGATCGCCACGGACCCGGTCGGCGGCGTGTGGTTCTCAGACGGCGTGTTTCATCGATCGCAGTTCGAAACACCGTTCGGCGTGCATCGTGGCTATGACTCCACCACCTACCGCCACGACCTGCGCACCGGACGAATCGAGACCGAGTGGCAGAGCCTGACACCGAATCCGTGGCGGGTGACTTTCGACCGAACCGGCAATGTCTTTCAGATGTATGGTGGAGGCGACGTGCTCGACGGGTTGCCTCTTACGTGGACGCCGCTTGGCATCTACCAGCCGTATGCCTATGGCAAGTTGCTCGACTATGGCAAAGGTAGCGGAGCCGCTTGCATCTCCAGCCCTAACTTTCCCGACGAATACCAGCAAGGCATCGCCAACGGTGTCCTGCTTGGACCCTATGTCGTGACACTGACGAGATGTGACTTCAGCCAGGGAACAGCCGTCGGCAGCGGGCGGCTCAACCTGCTGACATCGCCGAATCCCGCGTTCCGTCCGGTGGATCTGAACTTCGGCATGGATGGAGCCCTTTATGTCTCGGACTTCTCCAGCGCGATCATCGGCCACGCGCAGAATCCGATGCGCGACGCCCGCTGGAATCACACCAAGGGACGCATCTGGCGCGTGACCTACAACGGCAAACCCATCGTGAAGGACTGGCCGAAAATCGATGGCGCAAGTCCGGCGGAACTCTGTCCGCTGCTCACGCACCCGCAGGACATCGTGCGCCACCACGCACGCATCGAACTACGCAAGCTTGGCAAGCCCGCACTCGCCGCCCTGGATGCGTGGGTGGCCACGAAGGCAGGTGATGACCAGGCCGTGCTGGAGTCGCTCTTCGTCTGTGCGGGCCTCGGTGAAACGCGTCCCGCCCTGCTCACCACGCTCCTCGCCTCGAAATCCCCGCTGCATCGTGCGGCTGCCGTGCATCTCGTACGACTGCAAGCGGCACGGATAGCGGAGCTTATACCGCTGCTCCAGCGCGCAGCCGCCGACGAGCACCCACGCGTGCGCATGGAGGTCGTGGATGCCATCGCCCACCTGAGGCCGACTCTGCCTCAGGTCGAGCAGCTCGTACGCTCCTTCGACGGCGAGAAGAACGCCAACGTGAAGCAAATGCTCGCCGACCTCGCCCTCGGCACCAAGCCTCGTATTGGAGGCAGTGTGCCCGTGATCGAGGTCCTGCCAGAGACTCGCCTCGCAAAATGGGAAAACAAAGGCAGCGGAAACTTCCGCACTTTTCTCCGCAGTGATGTCGCGCGGCCCGCAATCCTTGCAGTGAAGTACGGGTTCCTTGACATATCTCTCAATGGTGTGCAAGTGCTGTCCTTCGACTCCAACTGGAGCAGTGAACAGCAGGCGAGGCTGGAGTTGCAGCCCGGGCTGAACACCATCGAAATCACGTATCGCAAGCTCAAAGCCGCGCCGCCCGCCGTCCATCTCTTCAATCCCATCGGCGGCAAACTTGAAGGCACGCAATCCGCCCTCGACGACGCGCAACTTGCCGCGTTTTCCGCGGAGTGGGAAAAGACCAACGCCGCCCTCGGCCAGGCCTTGCGTGTGCAGGCAGTGCCGAATCAGATTCAATTCGCACCGCGCGAACTTCGCGTGAAGGCCGGAACAAAAGTGCGTCTCATTTTCGACAACCCGGACCTCATGATGCACAACCTCGTCCTGCTGGCGCGCGGCGCGGAGGAGGAGGTCGGAGCCCTCGCTGACAAGCTTGCCGCCGATCCGAAGGGCATGGAGAGGGGCTACATTCCCGCCTCGCCAAAGGTCCTGCATGCCACTCCACTGGTCGCACCAAACGGCAAGTCCGAACTCGTCTTCGATGCACCAAATGAGCCCGGAGACTATCCCTATCTCTGCACTTTCCCCGGCCACTGGCGCGTGATGAAGGGCGTGCTCATCGTCGAGCCGGCATCCAAATGAAGCGGCCTGTCCTTCTGCATCGCTTGAATCACTAAAGGTCGAAAGGGTTCAGGACCTTCACCCCGGTGTTTTGGAAGTCAGAGACGTTCCGGGTCACCATCATTAGCTTGTGACGATGCGCGGTGGCGGCGAGTTGGCTGTCGAGTGAAGGGACGATCGTGCCCTTCTTGTCCCACTTCGCCACAAGCTGCCCCCAGACGTGGGCGGTGCTGGTGTTGAAACTGAGGATGCGACCTTCCATCCGCTTGCAGAGTTCAGTCAGCCAGGCTTGCAGAGCCGTTTTGCGTTTTCCCGCAGCCAGGTTCTCAATCCCACGGCGGAGCTCTGCGATGGTGATGGTGCTCAGGTAGAGCTCGGACTCGTGGTCACGCAGCCATGTCACGACCCGGGCATCAGGCTTGGCCCTGGCAAGTTCACTGAAGACATTGGTGTCAACGAGGTAGCTCACAGCGCAATGGAACGGGTCGAGTCCTTGGCCCGGGACGGAACCTCAAAGGGGTGGGGACAGGCGAGGAGGTGATCGACCAAACCATGATTCGGGGGCCGGTTGATCCGCCGGAGGGTGATGGTGTCCTCATCGTCGATGAGGACCTCAAAGTCCTGCCCGGGCTCAAGGTGCATTTGCTCCCGCACGGCGCTGGGGAGGACAATCTGGCCTTTCTGGGAGAGAACCGTCGTCATGGTGGGAAAATCTTACCTCACGGGAAACTGGAAGCAACGCCATTCTATTGAAGCGGGATTCCGCTTCAATCGGGGAGACTTTCTGAAAAGTGCTGCTTGTCGATATCCTCGGACTTCTTTCCCCGCAGAGGCACTGAGGAGTCGCAGAGATCGCCGAGACCGTTTTGAATGAAGGGCTCCGCGACCTCATCAAGCCTCTGCGCCTCTGCGGAGGATCGGGCGCGAAACTCTCTGCAGCGGGATTGTTCAGATGGCTTGGAATGGCGTATCAGTCAGCTGACCTCGTGATCGAGATCTCGATGCTCTTGCTCACGGGGGTGTGGCTGATGTCGGCGATGTGGGTGATGGGAACGAGGGCGTTGGCTTCGGGGAAATAGGCGGCGGCGGATCTACTAGGCATGTCGTAGGGGATCGCCTGGAAACGTTCGGCCTTTCGTTCGCCGTCGGACCAGTGGCTGGTGAGATCGACCATTTCACCCGGTTTGATGCCGAGTTCGGCGAGGTCACACGGGTTCAAGAAAACGATGCGCCGGGCGTGGCTGATGCCGCGATAGCGGTCGTCCATGCCGTAGATGGTGGTGTTGAACTGGTCGTGGCTGCGCAGGGTCTGGAGGACGAAGCGGCCGGGTGAGACCTGGAACGATTCGAGCGGGGCCGAGGAAAAGTTGGCCTTGCCGGTGTCGGTTTCCCAGCGGCGCTGCTTGGCGGGGTTCGGCAGGTAGAAGCCGCCGGGCTTGCGGACGCGTTCGTTGTAGTGGTCGAAGCCTGGCACGACTGCCTGGATCCATTCGCGCAGACGATCGTAGTCCTCCGCCAGCCAACGCCAGCGGATGTGACCGATGTTTCCGATGACCGCCTCGGCGAGCCGTGCGACGATGTCGGTCTCGCTGAGTAGATGATGGGAGGCGGGTGACAGCTTTCCTTCGGAGCTTTGGACCACGCCCATTGAATTCTCGCAGCTCACCAGGCGCGGGCCGAGTGGGCCGGCGTCCACTTCACTGCGACCCAGGCAGGGCAGGATTAAGGCGCGTCGGCCAGGGATGAGATGGCTGCGGTTGAGTTTGGTGGAAACATGGCAGGTGAGCCGGCATTTCCGCAGGGCCTCGGCGGTGAAGTCGGTGTCGGGCGTGGCTTGAGCAAAGTTTCCGCCTAGGGCGAAGAAGACCTTGGACTCGCTGCGGTGCATGGCCTGGATCGCGGCGACGGTGTCGTGGCCGTGATGCCGCGGGATCGGGATCCCGGCCTGGCGGGAAAGGGCGTCGAGGAAACGATCCGGCATCTTTTCCCAGATCCCCATCGTGCGGTCGCCCTGGACATTGCTGTGGCCGCGCACCGGGCAAAGGCCGGCGCCCGGTCGGCCGACGGCGCCGAGCAGCAGGTGGACGTTGGCGATTTCACGGATCGTCGCGACGGCGTTGCGGTGCTGCGTGAGGCCCATCGCCCAGCAGGTGATCAGGCGACGTTCGCCCCGAGCCATCGTCGAGGCGACTTCTTCGATCTGATCGCGTGGGATACTGGAGCGCTCCTCGATCTCCTGCCAGGTTGTTTCCTCCAACAAACTACGGTAAGTCTCGTAGTCATTTCCATGTTCGCCGATGAACGCTTCATCCACCGCTCCCAGCGCCACGAGGGCCTTCGCGATTCCGCGAAACAAGGCGAAGTCACCGTTCACCCGGACCTGCAGGTAGGTCGAGGCCAACGGAGTCGAGAAGCCAAGGAGTCCGCCGAGTTGTTGAGGATGCGCGAAGCCGGTCAGGCCTGCTTCCTTGAGCGGATTGATCGCGATGAGCTTCGCGCCCTTGCCCACCGCCTCGGCCAGCGTGCTGAGCATGCGGGGATGGTTCGTGCCGGGGTTCTGGCCGACGCAGAGGATGGTTTCCGCTTCCAGGAAATCATCGAGGGTGACCGTGCCCTTGCCGACGCCGACCGAGGCCTTCAAGGCCGCGCCGCTGGACTCATGGCACATGTTCGAGCAGTCGGGCAGGTTGTTTGTGCCGAAGGCGCGGACGAAGAGCTGATAGAGAAAGGCCGCCTCGTTCGAGGCGCGACCCGACGTGTAAAACTCCGCCTCATCGGGACTGGCGAGTGCTTTCAACTCCCCGGCCACGATCGCGAAGGCCTCGTCCCAACTGACGGGTTCGTAATGCGTCGCGCCTTCCTTCAGCAGCATCGGCTCGGCGAGCCGCCCTTGGAGGTCATGCCAGGCATCGCTGCGGGAAAGCAGGTCCTCGATCGAATGGGCGGCGAAAAATTCCCGGCCGATCGTCCGCTTCATCGCCTCCGAGGCCACCGCCTTCGCGCCGTTCTCACAGAACTCGGCCACCGAGCGTTCGCCATCAGGATCCGGCCAGGCGCAGCTCGGGCAATCGAAACCACCCGCCTGATTCAGCTTCAAGAGCGCCTTCGAGCCACGGAACACGCCGGCTTTGGAAAACACCTGCTGCAGCGAGGAAACCACCGCAGGAGCGCCAACCGCCCACGTTTTCGGGTCGGATTGGTGGAGGTCCTCCGTCTCAATCGGCGGGCGTGCATTGGGTTTCATGGCGACAGCCTAGGGCATGGCTTGAATTTCCGCCAGAAGAGGATGCAACTGGCGGGGCTTCCGTGCATAGGATGGGCCCATGCGCCTTTCCTTGCTGCTCTTCGGCCTGATCGTTCCGGTGGTCGCGCAGCCCTTCGCGATCGAGGTCGTGGATGCCGCGACGAAAAGGCCGGTGCCGGTGATCCGGGTGGAAACGGTCCACCATGTCGGCGATTACACCGACAACGCGGGGCTGATCGCCTTCGACGAACCGGGCCTGATGGATCAGGAGGTGTGGTTCAGTGTTTCCGGACATGGCTACGAACTGAAGGCCGATGGCTTCGGGTATCGCGGAGTGAAGCTGCGCCCGACTTCCGGTGGCAAGGCCACGGTCGAGGTCACGCGGCTGAACATTGCCGAGCGCATCCAGCGCCTCACAGGAGCTGGTCGATTCGTCCACGCCTCGAGGCTCGGTCGGCCCATGCCGGGGAAAGATCCGCTCCTCGCCGCACAGGTGCTGGGCTGCGACACCGTCGATACTGCCATCATCCGGGGAAAAATGTTCTGGCTGTGGGGCGATACCAACCGTCCCTCGTATCCGCTTGGAAACTTCAGCACCACCGCCGCTTTCAGCCCGCTGCCGGGCGAGGTCGGTTGCAGGCCGGATGGGCCGATCGACTACGACTACTTCAAGGCGGAGGACGGTTTCGTCAAAGGCGTCGCCAGGTTCCCGGGCGATGGCCCCACGTGGCTTGGCGGGCTTGTCACCTTGAAGGATCATGACGGGAAGGAGCACCTCGGGGCGACCTATGCGAAGGTGAAGCCGTCAATGGAGGCCTACGAACGCGGGTTGTGTGAATTCGATTTCGAGAACAACGAGTTCAGGAAAGTCATCACCTTCGCCCCCGGCACTCCTCTCTATCCCGACGGCCACGCCTTTCGTCATGAGGGGAAGCTCTACTTCGGCCAAGCCACGCCGCAGATCAGCCTGGAGGACAACTACGAAGCCTGGAAAGACATCGGGGCCTATCAAGCTGTCACCTGCGACACCGCCCTCACCGATGCCGCCACCGGCAAGCCCATCAAGGCCCACAACGGCTCGCTCTCCTGGAATCCCTGGCGGAAAAAGTGGATCAGCCTTTTCACCGATGCCGGCAAGCTCGGCCAGATCCGCTACGCCGAAGCGCCTGCGCCGACAGGGCCTTGGAGAAAGTCCGTCGTCATCGCCAATCACGAGCACTACACCTTCTACAATCCGCTCCAGCATCCGGAATTCGTGAGCGATGATGGACGCGTGATCTGGTTCGAAGGCACGCTCACGACCACCTTCTCTGGAAACCCGGTGCCCATCCCGCGTCACGATTACAATCAAGTCCTCTATCGGCTCGACCTCGGCGATCCGAGGTTGGAACAGGGGCATTGAGAGACTGGGATTTCGTGCTTCCCATTTTCGGCCCGGTCCGTGCTGATAGGGTCTTCAACCCATGGACTTCCTCCGCGCCCTCATCGGACTCATCGGC
>JAIYDT010000482.1 GCA_027487355.1 Verrucomicrobiaceae bacterium | reverse complement strand
TCAAGCACATAGAGCACCCCGGAAAGCCCCGCCCCGAGCTGCGTAGCGAGCCGGATGCGCTGGGCCTCGCCGCCGGAAAGCGTGCCGCTCGACCGGTCCAGCCCGAGGTAGCCGAGGCCAACCTCATCGAGAAACGAGAGCCGGGTTTTCACATCGTTGGCCAAACGCTGGCAGACGGCGGCTTTCACGGGATCGATCGCAATGCCATCGATCCACGTCAGCGCCTCATCGACCGGCAGGCCGCAGAAATCCTGGATGCCGAGCCAGCGTCCGCCATGACCTTCGATGCGGACCGCGAGCCACTGGGCCTTGAGCCGACGACCTTCGCAAACGCGACAGGGTCGATGCGACATCACCCGCAGCAGACGACGTCGCGAGGCCTCGGATTTCGCGCCTAACAGCTTCCTCTCGGCCTCCGCGCAAAGACCGTCGAAGGCCTTCTTCTGGGATTTCTTTTCACGCCCGACCTTCCAGCCGGTGTCGAGTTCGCCGCCTTGGAAAATGAAGCGCTTCACCTCGTCTGTTAGATCCGCGACGCTTACGCCATCCTCCAGGGAAAACATCCGCGTGAGGGCCTCGACCTCGCGCTTCCACTGGCCGTGGCGCGGCGATCCGTCCTTCCACCAGCCTTTGATGCCGGACGACAGAGGTTTCGCAGGATCACCGATGAGCAAGGCCGGATCGCAGAACGACTCGGTGCCGAGCCCTTCGCAGGCCTCGCAGGCTCCGAGATGCGAGTTGAAGGAAAAGTGTCGCGGCGAGAGTTCCTCGAGGATCGCGCCGGTGGTCGGATTCCGATAACTGGTCTGAAAGGAAAGATCCCGCCATGCCTCCAAGTCCGGCGTCTGGATCGAGGCGCGGGCTTCATTTCCACAAAGCTTCAGCGCGGTCTCCACCGAGTCCGCCAAGCGCGCCTCGCTGCCGGGCCGGACGACGAATCGGTCCACCACGATTTCGATCGAGGTCAGTTTCTCCGGCCATTTCGCGGCAGCTTCATCGATGTCGAGCACCTCGCCATCCAGTCGGACGCGGACGTAGCCCTGCCGTTGGAGATCGCCGAGCAAGCGCTCCGGCTCGGAAGCCTCCTCGACCGGCACCGGTGCCAGCAGGACGATCTTCGTGCCCTCCGGCTGGGCGAGCAGGGCGTTGACGATGTCCGCCGACGTCATCCGCTGGAGCTTTTCCCCAGTGGCCGGATCGTGCGGAATCCCAGCCGCCGCCCAGAGGACGCGGAGGTAGTCGTAGATCTCGGTGGCGGTGGCCACGGTCGAGCGCGGGTTCAGGCCGCCGTTGCGCTGCTCGATCGCGATGGCCGGACTGAGTCCTTCGATCGAATCGACATCCGGCTTTTCCAACTGGTCGAGGAACTGTCGCGCGTAGGCCGAAAGCGACTCCACGTAACGCCGCTGGCCCTCCGCATAGAGCGTGTGAAAGGCGAGCGACGATTTCCCCGATCCGCTGGGGCCGGTGATGACCACGAGTTTCCCGCGCGGAATGTCCACATCCACATTCCGCAGGTTGTGCTGCCTCGCCCCGCGAATCCGAATCATGGGGGGAGTGGAAAGTTCCAAGTTCCAACTAGCAAGTTCCAACGAAGAGGAACCCTCCGGAGCCTGCGGCTCATTTTCTTCCGTTGGAACTTGGCACTTGGCCCTTGGAACTTTCTCCTCCCCCTGTGCCCCGCTCCGCTGCTGTTGATGTCGCCCGTCGCCTGACCGATGCCGGTCACGAGGCGCTGTTGGCCGGTGGCTGCGTGCGCGACAAGCTGCTGGGCCGCGAGCCGAAGGACTACGACGTCGCGACTTCGGCCACGCCGACTGAGGTGCTGAAGCTCTTTCCCGGATCGAACGAGGTCGGCGCGCACTTCGGCGTGGTCATCGTGAAACAACGCGGCACGCAAATCGAAGTCGCGACTTTTCGCACGGACGGCAGCTACAAGGACGGCCGACGTCCGGAAACGGTCGAGTTTTCCACTGCGCCGGAGGATGCCCAGCGTCGCGATTTCACGGTCAACGGGCTCTTCGAGAATCCCTTCACCGGCGAGGTCATCGACCACGTCGGCGGTCTGGCGGATGTGGAAACTCGGACCCTGCGGGCGATCGGAAATCCCGAGGCCAGGTTCCGCGAGGATGCCTTGCGGCTGCTGCGGGCGGTGCGATTCGCGACCGTGCTCGGCTTCGAGATCGAGCCCATCACGTGGTCGGCGATCCAGCAGCATGCGCACGATCTCGCGAGGATTTCCCCGGAACGGATCCGCGACGAATTCTCGAAGCTCATCACCGCGCCGGACCGGGCCCGCGGGCTCGACCTGCTGGTGCAGTCCGGCTTGATCCGGGAAATCATCCACGAGGTCCTGCCGATGATCGGCTGCGAGCAACCGCCCGAATGGCATCCCGAGGGCGACGTTTACACCCATACCCGGATCATGCTGGAAATGCTCGGCCCGGAAGCCTCGCTGGAGCTTTGCCTGGCGGTGCTGTTGCACGACATCGCCAAGCCCCCGACCTTCACCTTCGACGAGGCCGCGAACCGCATCCGTTTCAATGGCCACGATGCCATGGGCGCGGTCATGGCCGAGGAAATCCTGCGCCGACTGAAGTATCCGAACGATGTCATCGCCGCCGTCGTGCCGATGGTGGCGCGGCACATGCAGTTCATGAACGTGCAGAAGATGCGGGTCGCGAAACTGAAGCGCTTCATGGCCGAGCCGACCTTCGAGCAGGAAATGGAGCTGCATCGCGTCGATTGCGGGTCTTCGAACGGCTTCACCGACAACTACGAGTTCCTGATCGAAAAGCGCGAGGAGTTCGCCAGCCAGCCGCTCATCCCGCCGGCCCTGGTCAGTGGCAAGGACCTCATTGCGATGGGACTCACGCCCGGGCCGCGTTTCAAGGAACTGCTCGAAGCGATCCAGACCGAGCAGCTTGAGGGCAGATTGCAAGACCGGGAAACGGCTCTTGTGCTCTTGAACCAACTCGTTTCAGGCTCCGCTGAAGCTCCTTAAGTCCTGACTGCCAACGATTTCCAAAAAGGATCGGCGTGCTTTCATGGCCAGGACGCGCCATCGAGTCAAAAACCCGACCGATGAGGCTCCGAGCCCGAGCGATGAGGCTCAGTAGCCTGGTCGATGAGGCTCGGGAGCCTGATCGTCGGGGCTCAGCGCTCAATCTTCGGAGCTAAAAGCCTGATCATCGGGGCTCTGGAGCCCGATCAACAGAGCTTAGACCTCGATCACTGGGGCTCAGGTGCCTGATCAACGGGGCAAATTGCTTGATCAACGGGGCTCGGGTGCCCGGTCGATGAGGATCAGAGCCCGATCCCTCAGAATCCGCGTGACTTCCGGCAAAAACGGCGTGGCAAGCAACGTCTTCTGCCCCTAGTTTCCGCCCAAGTCCATGAGCCACCCCATCCCCGTCGAGCACACCGATCCGGTCAACGCGCAGATCCTCGCTGTTTCTGAAGACCTGATCGCAGGCTTCCACCAGCATCCCTTCCACGTCATCGCCGAGAAATCCGGCGTTGATCTGCCGACGGTCCTCGAACGCATCCGCGCCATGCTCGAAGGCGGCGTGATCCGTCGCGTGCGCCAGACCCTGCTTTCCACCAAGCTCGCCCACGGGGCCCTCGTCGCCTGGAAGGTGCCGGAGGAAAAACTCAACGCCGCCTTCGATTTCATGTCGAAGCAGGACCCCTTCTCCGGCCACGTCGTGATCCGCTCGACCGACACCGAGGTCTCGGGTTCCGGCTACCGCCTGTGGACCACGCTGAAGGTGCCGGTCGGTGAGTCTCTCGACCACCATGCCACCGCCCTGATGCGCCTCACCGGTGCGACCGAGTATCTGCTGATGCCCGCGAATGGAGTCTTCGCCTTGGGAGTCGGCCACATCCGCCGCCGCGCCATGGAGCCTGGCGACAAGTCGGACGAGCCCGCCGTGATGATGACCACCGTGCCGGTCGAGCTGACCGAAGAGGAGTGGGAAGTCCTGCTCGCCCTCAAGGAAGAGCTTCAGCCGGATGAAATCGTCGACAGCCCCTGGGTGAAGCGCGCGGAGATCGCCGGCGTCAGCCTGGAGCGTTTCAGCGAGGTTGCGGAAGTTCTCAACTCCAAGAAGGTCATCGGTCGCTTCTCGACCTTCCTCGAACACGTCAAGCCCTCCTCCTCCGGTAAGCGCGTCACGCGGTTCAACGGACTCTTCCACTGGGCCGTGCCAAAAGGCCGGGAAATGGAAGGCGGCGCGGAGGTCGGTCGTCACTACTGCATGACCCACTGCTACTGGCGCGAAGGCGGTCCGCAGTTCGGCGATGTCAACATCATGGGCGTCGTCCACGGCACCGAAAAGGAACGCGTGCTCGAGCACAAGGCCGCGATCGACAAGCATCTGGAATCCATCGGCCTGCCTGTCTCCTACACCAACGTCTTCTGGGGCGGCCGCTCCGAGATCAAGCCCTCGGAGATTTCCCCGAAGGTCTATCACGAGTGGCACGCGCAACATGCGGGTTGAGGGGCCGGTGGTCAGGATTCAGGGGCCAGGGGAGAAATGACGAATGAGGAAATCCGAATGACGAAATCCTCAGACGAGTTGGGCTCCTGTGCCCCGCAACGCCCGAAGCTCTGGCTCCTCCGCACGCGGAGGTTTTGGTTTGGGGTCGCTGTTTTGTTTTTCCTTATTAGTGTTTACGCTGAATCCTGCATTTACAGCGGTAGGATCCACTATTCGTCCCGTTCCGATAATACTTACGATCTAGGCTTCATTCATGGGAATTGGGTCTTCACGCTCAGAATCGATGCGGCGACCTGTGGCGATCGGTATTATTCACTGGATAAAAACCCAGGTATTGACCGGCCTCGAACTCCTTACACGTCCTATCGAAATCCATTTAAATTTGGAGAAAGAGACCAGACTCCCGTCAATTCAAGCAACATCGACTACATACTCTTCGTGATGGAGTCCCCATATTCATCACAGCCATCAACGACTGGCTGCACCATTACCCTCCCCCTCTGGCTCCCGGTCCTCCTCTGGCTGATCGTCTGGCCGCTTTGGATTCGCCGTCTCACCCGCAAGGAAGCCGCCCATTTCGCGAAGCTCCAATGACTACCTTGGAGTGCGGCGGGAAGTGAAACGCCACGCCGCTTTCAGATGCGGGTTTGATCAGCATCCTCCAAGAGACCTCCAGTCCGTCGCGATCGACCGACCCATCATCAACGTCGTGCGTCGCTGACGAACTGCGACCGGATAGAAGGATGCCGATCCTGCCCGCATGCCAAAGCGGTGTGGCACTGCGTTTCCCACCGCACTCCAAGGTTCTTGCGAGGGTCGTCGAGAGATACGTCATCCATGGATGACCAGCAGCGCCCGGGGCTCTGGCTGCTCGGCACGCTGAGATTGTGGGGTGGCCACCAGTTGCAGGTGGATGAGGCTTCTGGAAACGCAGAAGAGCCGGAGTTTCCCCCGGCTCCTGGCATGATCGCGGTTGGGCGAAGCTGATTCAGCGGCCCCTCAGTTTTTTTGGAACTGCTGCTGTTGTTGCTGCTGCCGCTGCAACTGCTGCTGGCGGGCTTCCTCCATGGCCCGGGCGCGCTCGGCGGCCTGTTGTTGGGCCTGTTCCTGCATACGGCGCTGTTGTTCCTGCGCCTGCTCGATGGCCTGTTGACGGGCCTGCTCCATCTGCTGGGCGCGCTCCTGCATCTGGCGCTGCTGCTCCTGCTGCTGCTGGCGGGCGCGTTCCTGCATCTGCTGCTGTTGCTCCTGAAGTTGGCGGGCGCGTTCCCTCATCGCCTCCTGTTGCTGCTCCTGGGCCTGGCGGGCGCGCTCCTGCATCTGCTGTTGCTGCTCCTGCGCCTGACGGGCGCGTTCCTGCATCTGGCGCTGCTGGTCCGCCTGGGCCTGACGGACAGCCTCGGCCTGGCGTGCCGCCTCGGCCTGGCGTGCCTGATCCGCCATCTGCGCCTGTTGCTTGGCGGCTTCAACCTGCTTCTGCCGCTCCTCCTGGGCCTGACGCAGTTTCTCCTGCTGCTCCTGAAGCGCCTGCTGCATCTGGGCGGCGCGATCCTGCTGGGCCTTCTGGATCTCCTGGTTGCGGCGATCGGCATCCTCCTTCATTTTCGCGAGGGCTTCCTGGGCCTTCTGCTGCTGCTCCTGCATCGCATTGCCGCCCTGTCCCGCTGCCGCGGCCTGCTGCTCACGGGCGAGACGAATTC
>JAIYDT010000368.1 GCA_027487355.1 Verrucomicrobiaceae bacterium | reverse complement strand
TAGGCGCTGGCCCGCAGCGCGGCATCCGGAAGCGAGGAAAGCGCGAGCAGCCAGTCTGTTAGAGTCGCTGCCGTCTTGGATGCTTCCGCGAACGAGGAGGCTGGCGTGCCGTCACCAAGAAGGATCGAGGCCTGGGCCGCACGACGGACGGCCTCGGGCGCCGTGGAAGCGGTGAGGCTGGTGAGCTGGGAACGCTGTGCCTTCAGCTCGGCTGCGGGCTGGCGGAGCAGCAGGCCACAGAGCGATTCGACCGGCTTGCCGCCCTTGCCCATGATCGGCTTGAGGACACTGAGCAGGGTTTCGACCGGAGTTTTCTTGTCGAGCTTCGCAAGGCCATCAAGGGCCTCGGCGCGCTTGTCATCGGCCACTCCGTCGCGGGTCAGGAGCGCCGTGTAAACGATGGGAGTTTTCGGGAGCTTGGCCAGATCGTCTGTGGAGACCGAGCCGAGGATTTCATTGATGCCTGCAGGGTTGTCCGCAGCCAGTGGCTTGCCTTCCGAGATCGCGCTCTTCCACCAAGGCTCCAACTGCCGCATTGTCTGCTTGAGGCAGTAGTCCAGATAGTAATCCTTCGGATGCTTGAGGATGGTGAGTGCGACATCAGCCGCTTCCCACTGCCTGAAGAAGCTTGCCACGCGCACCGCTTCTAGCCGAACGCGCGGCGCTTCGTCGTCTGCGGCCACCTTGAGCAAGGCGAGCGCATCCGGCACCCGGTCACGCCAGTAGCCCATCACGCGGACCCCCTGCGCACGGGCGCGGGGCTCGGGCGATTTCAGCACGCGCTTGAGCAGGTCGAGATTGACCACGTTGTGCCACTGATGGACCCAGAGCGCCTCCAGCAGGTTGTGCTCGAACTTCGGATCCTTCTCATCGAGCTGGTTCGCCCAAGCCTTCACGCCATCGGTGACTTCCTTGGCATCGTGTTTGCTCAGCTCGATCTTCGCACGAAGGCGGACATCGTTCTCGGGCTCCTTGAGGAGTTCAAGAAGCGCGGCGATCGGCTGGCCATCGATCTTCTTCGGCTGGAGCAAAGGACGACCTTCATAGGTGATGCGATAGAGGCGGCCATGCTGGTGGTCGCGGTTCGGATCGCGGAGATGGTGCTGGAGGTGGCCGATGAGCATCTGCGACCAGTCCATGAAATACAAAGAGCCATCCGGCGCGACCGTGATGCCGGAAGGGCGGAAGTTCGGGTTCTTCGCGATATCGGTGGCGACCAAGTTGTCGAGCGTCTCCCCTTTCAGACCGGAGCCTTCCTCGGTGATCTTCGCGCGGAAGATGCCCTGGATGGAAATGACATTGGTGTTGAGGAAAAGCCCCTGCCAGTCATCCGGGAAGTGGCGGCTGGTCAGGATCGCGGTGCCCGGGCAGGGACGTGACGGACGTTTCCAGAACTGCTCCATGCCAGGATGGGCTCCGGTGTCGAGATGGCCGCTGAAGGCCGGGCCGAAGTAGTTGGCGTTGCCGGTGGCATCGGTCACGAGGTCATTGCCCCAGTAGTCGAACACGCGACCATGAGGATTGGCGAAAGCGTAGGGAATGTAGCGCTCGAACTTCGAGGTCAGCGGCTCGAAGCGGTAGATGGCCCCGTTGACGTTTCTAACAGGTCCGTTGAAGGTCTCGACGTTGGTCCGGTGGAACACGCCGTCGCTGAGATACACCGCGCCGCCGGGTTCGTAGCAGATCGAGTTGGTTTCATGATGGGAATCGGCGGCATCGAGCCCATGAAGCACGCGCTCTTTCCAATCGGCCTTGCCATCGCCATCGGTGTCGCGGATCCACCACAGGTCGGGCGACTGCATCACGAGCACGCCATCCTTGTAAAACTGGAAGCCGGTCGGGCAGTTGAGCCCATCGGCGAAGGTGGTGATCTTGGCGGCCTTGCCGGTCTTGGGATCAAGATCGACGACCAGCAGCTTGTCAAAATTCTTCGTCGTCGGCGAGGTCTCGGGATACGTCGGCCACGCGGCGATCCACAGGCGGCCCTTGGTGTCGAAGTTCATCTGCACCGGATTGATCAGCTCCGGGAAGGTTTCCTCGGACGCAACCAGCTCGACCTTGCAGTGCTCGGGAAGGGTCAAATACTTGATGGCCTCCTCGCCACTGACGTAGGGCACTTCTGCCTTGCGGTTCGGCGGAACGAGATCGACCGGCGGGAGATTGTCGTCCTTGAGCTCAAGGCTGCCGCCCTTCGCGACCGCCCAGACAAGCTGGTCGCGGTTGGCGGTCTTCACGTCGCGCTGGGCAAGTTCCTGGCCGAGGATGAAGGCATTGGTGACACCTTCGTAGGCGATGCGCGAACGTCCGCCGAAAATGTTGAACTGATCGACCGTGCGATAGCGGTGATGCCACTGGATATTTTTCTCGAGCACCGCCTCGCGGATCTTCGCGACCTGCGGGTCGCTGGTGGCGTAGGCGTCCTGACCGAAGAGTTCCTTGAACTGGATCGGGGCCAGTTCGCGATCGCCGTCATCGTTCAAATGGATGCCATTGATCGTGAGCGGCTTTGCGGCCTTGGCGTAGAGTTGCTTGGAGGGAGTGAAGAGATCCACGAACGGAACGCCCTTCGACTTCGCCACCTCGGCCATCGCCTGAGTGTAGAGCGCGAGGTTCTTGTTGTTGGCCTCGCCATCGCTGAAGTTCGGGCTTTTCAGATTCTCCTGGGCGACGGGAGAGAACAGCACGATCCGGGGAGCGCCCTCGCCGCTATAGTTGGCGGCAAGCTGCTTCGCGAGGTAGTCTCCCAGCTCCTTCTTGAAATTCTCCAGACCTTCGGGGCCCTTGAATGATTCGTTGAAGCCCCAGTAGGCCAGAATGACGTCCGCACCGAAATCCGTCCCGGCCTTGTAAACCAGACCGGGCTTCACGGTGGTGTCGCCCTTTTTCATCGAGAGGAAATATTCGGTCGGCGGAACCTCATCGGAGCGCGGATGGAGATTCACCTCATCGGCGGCGAAGCCCAGATTCCGGATCGTCAGGTCGAGGTCCGGATAGGACTTGTAGATCAGGGCCTCCAGCCAGGCATGGTGCTGTTGGCGATCGGCCAGGCCGCTGCCGACGATGGCGATGTGATCGCCTTTCTTGAGTTGGAGGAGGGCATCCGCCGCCCAGGCGGAGGAGGACAGGCTCAGCAAGGCCAGGCAGACGCCGGACCGCAGGAATCGTTGGAAACTCATGAGGATGGTTCGGGAAAAGTGAGGCCTTGTAACGGCAGGGAACGCTTTTACTGCCGGAGAAGGGCGGAATCTTGCACCGCAGACCCAATTTCTGTCATACAACCCGTCCGAAAACGCCTCAAATGCCCTCGTCGCTGTCTGAAAAAGCATCCCCGCCGGGAATCGAACCCAGATCTAGAGTTTAGGAAACCCTTGTTCTATCCGTTGAACTACGGGGACGGCTTGGGGCGACGCTACCGGCCGATTTCGGGAAGAGCAAGCCTTCGAAAAGGCAGCGACGTGAACGGTTCTGCCGATCCCGCCGGGGGCAGGACCCTGGCTTCGGAATTGGAACGAGCAGGCGACCGTCACCTGGGGGCCTGAGCTGCCGGCTTTGTTGCCGCCTTTGCCCGCTGGGCCGCCAAGCCACCGAAAACTGGGGCGATGAGTTCCTTGTCCCAGGCATCGAGCTCGGCGCTGAGCTTGCTGACGACTTCCGGCTGCGTGGCCGACTGGTCCTTGCTTTCGCCGACGTCGGTGGCGAGGTCGTAGAGTTCGGCGGGCTTTCCTTTCGGGCGGATGAGCTTCCAGTTGCCCTCGCGCACCGCATGGGCCTGACCGCCGCCGACCCGCCAGAAGAGGTGCGGGTGTGGGGAGGACTTGGTCTCGCCCTTGAGGAAGGGAATGAGGTTCACGCTGTCGTGGGGAACATCGGTCGGCATCGGAACTCCGGCGAGGGCGAGACTGGTGGCGAAGACATCGAGCGAGGAAACCGGGGAATCGTAGTCCTTTCCGGCCGGGAGAGTACTGGGCCAGGAAATGAGAAAGGGCACTCGCACACCGCCTTCGTAGAGCTGACCCTTTCCGCCGCGCAGGGGAGTGTTGTCAGGCGCGGAGGGACCGTTGGCCACGAGCGGGCCGCCGTTGTCGGAGAAGAAGAAGATCAAGGTCCGCTGGCGTTGACCGGTGGCGTCGAGTTGTTGGAGCACCTGACCGATCGCCTGATCCATCAGGCTGATCTGGGCGGCGTACTTGCGACGCTGCGGATCCTGGATGCCGGAAACTTTTGCCAGCTCCTCAGCGGTCGGTTGATGAGGCGTGTGGGGCGCGTTGAAGGCAAGATAAAGGAACCAGGGCTCGGAGGCATGGCGCTTGATGAAGCCCGAGGCCTCCTCGCCGAAGCGCGCAGTGAGGTGTTCCGGGACCTCGACGCTTTCTCCATTCCGAACCAGCGGAATGGTGTATTCGTTGTCCTTCGGCTTCCAGTCGAGGAACTGATGTCCGCCGCCGATGAAGCCGAATGTTTCGGAAAATCCACGCTTCCAGGGAGCTTGTTCGGGCGTGGCACCGAGATGCCATTTCCCGACCCAGCCCGTCTTCACTCCGGCGGTTGCGAGGTACGATGGAAGTAGTTTTTCGCTCAAGGGCAGGCCTTCGCTGGCATTGCCGGGTTGATGGACCGGGTTGTTCTCATGGCCGAATCGCTGCTGGTATCGGCCGGTCATCAGGGCCGCGCGGGTGGGCGAGCAGAAGGGATGGGTGACGTAGCCGCTGGTGCAACGCAGGCCCGATTTCGCGAGGGCATTGAGGTTTGGAGTGGGGATGTCCTTGCTGCCGTTGAAGCCGGCGTCGGCGTAGCCCTGGTCATCGCTGACAATGACGAGGACATTGGGCTTTGGCTCGGCGGAGAGCGCGGGCAGAGCAAGAGCTGTTAGGATCAGCGGGATGAGGGAAAAGGGTTTCATCTGGAAGAGTGACTATTTCGCCGCCTTCTTCTTTCCCGGCTTCGTCGCAGAGCCACCGCCGGGCGGGACGGCGTCCTTGAGCAACTCGTCGAGGCGGGCGTTGAGTTGCTTGAGCTTTTCGGGATTCGAGGCGGCGAGGTTCTTCGTTTCGCTGAGGTCATCGGCGAGGTTGTAGAGTTCGAGACCGGCGGTGGCGGACATGTCGTCGGACTCCTCGGCATCGACCTCGCTGGGATCGCGCAGAAGCTTCCAGTCGCCCATGCGGATGGCGGCACGACCGGGCTTGGTGCCCATGAGCAGGATGGCGTCGTGCGGGGACTTCGCGCCGCTGGTCAGAACGGGCCAGATGTCGAGGCCGTCGGGTTTCAGTTTCTGCTCAGGAGAGGCTCCGGCGAGCTTGAGCAGGGTGGGATACCAATCGATCGCGTGGATCGGCTCCCTGATGGTGGCGACCGGGATGTGTCCGGGCCAGTTGGCGATGGCGCAGACGCGGATGCCGCCTTCGTAGATCGTGCCCTTTCCGGCGCGCAGCGGGGTGTTCATGGTGACCTTGCCGGGCGATGGGCCGCCGTTGTCGCTGGAGAACAGGATGATCGTGTTGTCACGCAGGCCCTTTTCCTCAAGCGCGGCGACGATTTGCCCGATCGCGGCATCGACGGCGGAAACCATGCCGGCGATGGTCTTGCGGACTCCTGTTAGACCCGGATAGGCGGCGGGATAGGACTCCGGGACCTGGTGCGGCGCGTGGACTCCGTTGAAGGGGACGTAAAGAAAGAGTGGCTTGTCGGCGGGCTTTTCCCGGATCAGGCGGCAGGCCTCCTTGGCGACGAGTTCGGTGGAGTAGCCTTCTTCGGCGAGCGGCTCGTCGTCGCGATACCAGTCGGACTTCGCGCCGCGGGTGTGCTTGAAATAGTCGATCGCCCCGAAGAAGTGGCCGTATTGATGGTCGAAGCCGCGGTGGGTCGGCTGATACTCCGGCTTGAACTCGCCGAGGTGCCATTTCCCGGTGATCGCGGTGGTGTAGCCCACTTCGCGGAGGGCCTGCGGCAAGGTCCGCTCTTCAAGTGGCAGTCCCCACGAGGCGCCCGGGGTGACGATCGAGTAAACCCCGGTGTGCGTGACGTACCGGCCGGTCATCAGGCAGGAGCGGGTGGGCGAGCAGACCGGCTGGACGTAGAACGAATCGAGAATCGCGCCGCCTTTCGCGAGTTTGTCGATGTGGGGCGTGCGGATCTCCTTGCTGCCGGTGAATCCGACATCGGTGTGGCCCAGATCATCTACGAGGAAACAGATGATGTTGGGCCTGGCGGGCTTAGGAGTGGACTCCGCCTGCGCGTGAGCCATGAGACACGCGGCGAGTGACAATGGGAGGATCTTGAGCAGGGCCTTCATCGGACAAATGGATCGAGGAGAGCGGACATTACTCCACCCTTACGCCAGGAAGCGAGGCCTGTTTCATGCTCATGAGAGCAAGTGCCTGTGGGCTTGCCCCGGTCGGCCCCGCCGGTCCACGATGGCGCGCCCGATGATCGAAGATGAACCCACCAAGGCCCCGACCCTTTCCCACCGGGTCGAGTACACCGTCTATCGCGGCTTCGAAAACCTCCTCAGCCTGCTGCCGCTGGACCTCGTTTCCCGGATCGGCCGCGGCCTGGGCCTGATCGCCTGGGCGGCTTCCAAAAAGCACCGTCGCCTGGTCACGCGAAATCTGCGGATCGCCACCGCCCTCGATGCCCCCTCGCCCGACGAGCTGCGGCGGATGGTGCGGCGGACCTTTCTCAACGCCGGCAGCAACCTGCTCTCCAGCCTCCGGGCCGCGCTGATGTCGCCGGAAACCCTGCGCCCGGCGATCGATTTCGAGGGCATGGAGCAGATCCTGACTCCAACCGCAGAGGGCAGAGGTGTGGCCCTCGTCTGGTCGCACATGGGCAACTGGGAAATGCTTGCCCAACTGGTCTCCGAACTCGGGGAGAACGTCCACGGCGGACCGATCTATCGCCCGCTGGAAAATCCCCTGCTCGACCGCCTGACCCTCGACCGCAGGACCCGCCAGGGCGCGGTGGTGTTCAACAAGCACGACGGCTTCAACGGCCCAGCCGGACTGCTGCGCAATGGCGGCGTCGTCACCATCATGACCGATCAGCGCGCCGGCGGCCATGGCGAGCTCTGCCCCTTCTTCGGACGACTTTCCTCCTGCACGCCCCTCCCCGCCCTGCTCGCCCGACGGGCCCGCTCGGCGATGGTCACGCTTTCCATCACCAGCCTCGATCCCGGTCGCTGGCGACTGCGCGTCCGCCCCGTCCCCGCCGGGGCCCGCACCCCGGAAGTCCTCAGGAATCTGGAAATCGCCATGCGCGATGAGCTGACCGACGTCTTCTGGTTCCACGACCGGTGGAGGGTCGATCGCCACCGACCGCTCAGTTTTTACACCAAGGAAAGCCCGACCGAGGCCGCACGACTCGCCACCGTGCCCACCCGGCTGATCGCCACGCTTCCTCCAGGAAATCCCGACTCTGTGGAAACCCTGCGCCGCATCCTGGAAATCCGGCCCGATGCCCGCATCGACGTGCTCGATCCCGGCGACCTCCCACCGCTGCCCGACGACCCTCGCATCGTCCGCATCCCATGGGAGCGCGAGGCTCCGCCGGAACACCTCTCCGGACTCGTCAACCGCATCGACCAATCCCATCCGGCCCCGCTTGATTTCGCGCTCCTATTGGATGGTCATCCAGGCCTCGCCCGCAGCGCGAAATCCCTCGGCCTCCGCGCCATCCTCGGCTGTGAGGTTTCCGGAAAACCTTGGACCCGCTCCTTTCCCCGACCAACGGATGCCGCGGGCTGGAGGGAAATTGCCGAGGCCCTCGCCGTCACCCCGATCATCGAAGACCTCATTTGACCACGCCCCTCGTCATCTGGCTCATCGGCGATGGCAAGCCGGGCCACGAAAACCAATCGTTTGGACTCGCTGAAGCGATCGGTCGCCGCGTGCCAACCTCGCTGCACCGCATCGAACTCGGCGGGCAGGCGACCGTGCTGCGTCGTGTGAAAAAGGCGCTCGATGTCGCCGCCACACTTCCCCTGCCCGACCTCATTCTCGGGGCCGGTCATTCCACTCATCTCCCGCTGATCGGACTCGCCCGCCGTACCGGTGCGCCCTGCATTGTGCTGATGCGCCCGAGCCTTCCTGTCGGCCTGTTCGATCTCTGCCTGGTGCCCGATCACGACCTCAAAGGAAAATCCAAACCCGACAACGTCATCGCCACACGAGGTGCGCTCAACCGCGTCCACCCTTCCACCGATCAAGTCCGCGAAAAGCGAGTCATTCTTCTCGGTGGTCCGTCTTCGACACACGGCTGGGACACTCCCGCCATTCTTGATGCCCTAACAGAAATCACCGGCACGCAGACCGGATGGATCCTCACCGACTCCCGTCGCACGCCCGATGGAGTCCGACAGGCGATCCGCGAACGCTTTCCCGCGATCCAGCTTTTCCCGCACGAGGAAACCGCCAAAGGCTGGCTGCCCGCGCAACTCGCCGCCGCCGCCGAGGTCTGGGTCAGCGAGGACAGCGTCTCGATGATCTACGAGGCTCTTAGTAGCGGCGCAAAGGTCGGCCTGCTCCCCGTGCCACGTCTCAAGGCACGGGGCCGTGTTTCGCGCGGCATCGACCAGCTCATTTCCGACGGCTACCTCACCCCTTGGTCGGTGTGGCGGGAGAGCCGGAAACTTTCCACCGACGCCCCGATGCTGCGTGAAGCGGATCGTTGCGCCGGACTCATTCTGGAACGATGGTTCCCGCAGGCGAAATGAAGGTCGTCCAACTACTTCCCGAACTCGAGAGCGGCGGCGTCGAACGCGGCACCACCGAGCTGGCCCGGCATCTTGTTTCCCACGGCCACGAGTCGATCGTCATCTCCGGCGGCGGACGCCTGGTGCATGGGCTCGAAAAGGAAGGTACCCACCACGTCGCCCTGCCGATCGGGAGAAAGCGCCTCTCCACCCTGCTGCTGGTGCCGAAACTCCGCCGCTGGCTGGAGGCCGAAAAGCCGGACATCCTCCACCTCCGTTCGCGCGTTCCGGCCTGGATCGCGTGGCTGGCCTGGCGCGGCATGAATCCGCAGACCCGGCCCCGACTCGTCACCACCGTCCACGGCTTCAACTCGGTCAACCGCTGGTCGGAAATCATGACCTGTGGCGAGCGTGTCATCTGCGTCTCCGACAGCATCCGGAAATTCGTCCTCGAACACTACCCGAAGGCCGCGCCGGAGAAACTCCGCGTCATCCATCGCGGCGTCGATCCCGCCGACTACCCGCACGGCTGGAAACCACCGGCCGACTGGCGGGCGAAGTTCGACGAGGAATTTCCCGAAACGCGGGGCAAGGCCCTCATCACCCTGCCCGGCCGCATCACACGACTGAAGGGCCACGAAGACTTTTTCCGCATCCTCGGCGAGCTGCGCGACTTGCCCGTCCACGGCGTCATCGCCGGCGGGGCGCAGGCCAAAAAGCAGGCCTATCTGGAGGAAATCCAGGCCCTCGCCGAATCCAGCGGACTGAAGGACCGCGTCACCTTCACCGGCAACCGCAGCGACCTGAAAAACATCCTCGC
>JAIYDT010000491.1 GCA_027487355.1 Verrucomicrobiaceae bacterium | reverse complement strand
TTTGGGGCCACGGCGGAGAAGATCGGACCGGAGTTCACTTTCGGACTCTACACCGAAAAGCTCAGCGGCTCCCCCATCCTGCTGATCAAGACCGCCTGGGGAGGCAAGAGCCTCAACACGGATTTCCGCCCGCCCTCCGCAGGGCCCTATGTGTTCAGCGAACGACAGCTCGCGGCTTTCCAGAAACAGGGCAAGGACGTCGCGGCGATGAAGGCGGAAAAGGAGAAGGCCACCGGCGTCTATTACCGCCTGATGATCGAGCACGTGAAAGCGGTGCTCGGCGACCTCAAGCGGGTGGTTCCGGACTACGAGGCCGCGCAGGGCTTCGAGCTTTCGGGCTTCGCCTGGGTGCAGGGCTGGAACGACATGGTGGACGGCGACACCTATCCGGAACGCGACAAACCCGGCGGCTACGATGCTTACAGTACCACGCTCGCCCATTTCATCCGCGATGTCCGCCGCGACCTCAACGCGCCGAAGCTGCCATTCGCAATCGGCGTTCTGGGAGTCGGCGGACCGACCAGCCTCTACGGCCCTGAGGAGCAGCGCTACAAGGCCACCCATCAGAATTTTCGCGATGCCATGGCCGCCCCCGCGAAGCTGCCAGAGTTCAAGGGCACCGTCGCCAACGTGCTGATGGAATCCTACTGGGACGCGGAACTCAGTGCCGCGAAGGCCAAGGACAATGCCGTCAAAAAGGAAGCCAAGACCGTCGCTACCGAGACCAAGCTCAACTCCAAGCAGGAGACCGAACTCTATCAGAAGCTGCGCGCGGAAAAGCTCAGCGAGCGCGAGCGCAAGGTGATGGATGTGGGCATCTCGAACCTCGAGTTCCACTACCTCGGCAGCGCCAAGATCCTCGGAGGTGTCGGCAAGGGACTTGCCGAGGCGCTGGTGGAGCTCAACAAACCTTGACCGCTCCTTCGGGGCCTCGTCGGCGGGGAATGCCTTTTTTGAAAATCGTGCGCAAGTTTTCCCACCCGGGACGCAGTGTATGAGATGATGACCGACGACCATGACCTGCTTCGCCGCTTCGCGGAGAATGCCGACGAGGCTGCCTTCACCGAATTGGTGGGACGGCACCTCTCGATGGTCCATGGCATCTGCCGCAGAAGGACCGGCGATCCGCAACTCGCGGAGGAGCTCGCCCAGAACGTATTCGCTGCGCTTGCCCGCAAGGCGGGAACGATCCGCAAGGAGGTGCTCGTGGCGGGTTGGCTGCACCGAGCGTCATGCATGGAAAGCCTCCAGGCCCTTCGTGCCGAAGCCTCACGCAAGAAAAACATGAACCGATTCAAGGAACTCCAGGCACCGGAGACTGGAGGGCAGGAGCTGCCTCCGGATCTCGTCCCGGTGCTCGACGAGGCGATGGACCGACTCGCGGTGACGGATCGCGATGTGGTGCTGATGCGATTCGCGTCCGGACTCACCTTGCGGCAGATCGGTGACACCTTGGGCAAGTCGGAGTCGGCGGCGCAGCGGCATCTACAGCGGGCCTTGGAAAATCTCTGCGGCCAGCTCCGCAGAAGGGGCGTCACCGTGGGCATCGGGGCGCTCGCGGCTTTCCTCGGTGCCGACCTTGCGAAGGCGGTGCCGGCCTCCCTGGTCACCTCGACGTTCTCCAAAGCGGCCATCGCGAGTTCCGCCACGGGCGGCGTCTCGGTTGTCACCCTTCTCACCACTGCCCTCTTTATCATGAAACAAAAAGCCCTGATCGCCACCGGGATCTTCCTGTTGCTTGCCGCCGGCTCGGCCATTTATCTCAGCCGAGACGCGTCGGAGCGTGAATCCGTCTCCGGTAAAGGCTCGGCACTTCCTCGGGGCGAGGCAGGAAAAGCAAGCGAAGCCGCCACGACTGGGGAGGGCAGCGCCTCCGGAAAGGGCTTGCGGAAGAGATCCCAGGGGCAGGACTCCGAACTGGTGAAACGCTTCGGTGAATCAAGGGTCAAGCTCGCCCGGAATACTGCGGAGGGCTTTGTTGGCCAGATGGAGACGATGGCGCGGATCATGGAATTCACCAAACAAGACAAGAACGCCATCGACACCAGCAGGGTGGAAACCGCCTTGAACGAGTTGTATCAAAAGCTCGTGGTGAGCGACGCGCAGAAAGCGTCCCTTGACGCTTTGGTCGCGAAGCAAATGGACGACGAATGGGAGCAGATGCTTCAGGCTCCCGCCAAGATTCGGAAAGGACAGGATCGGATTGTCGAAGCCTTGCTCACCGGAGATGCGGTGGCTCGGGGCAAAGTCCCCACCGCAGAGTATGAGCCATTGGTTGCAGGACTTGATGAGGAGCTCGGCTTGCTGGCCGAATATGGCACGGCGGCCGGGCTTCTAAGCCTCAAGGGGGAATGGGAGAAGATCCTGGAGGAGCGCCAATGGCCCTTGTTTGAGCAGGGGTTGCTACAACTGAAGAAGCAAGCGGATGAAACAAGAGCCACATCAGAGTCGTCGGGTCGCGATTTTACTGATAGTCCCAACAAGCTTCTTTCGAAGCCCAGAAGCCTGGAGGAGTTGAGTGACGAGATATCCCGGCAAAAGAAGATGGTGGATGGCATCGCACAAGCAGTTGACGCGATGAAAGGCAAATAGCTCGTGGAAGAAGGCCCCAGAGAACGAACCGCCGAATCAAGGAAGATTCCTGCGGCGGATTCAACCCGCCACCCGCGCTTGCGCCGGCCACCTGAGTCGGCCGAACATTCACTCACCACCCCATCAAACCACCCATGAAACAAACTCAAATGGCCCGCTCAGGCCTCATCACCGTAATGACTTGTCTGGCTTCTGGTTGCGTCGTGCATACAACAGTCAGGAACCCATCTCGCCAAAGCATTCGTTTCGAGAGTGCGAAGACGGCGCAGACATTCTATGACACTTACCTTTCCGCTGCTGACCCGAAAGGAAATGGCTCTCTGGCCATCGGATTGAGTCTGCCTTTACCTTACTGGCATAAGACCGTGGAGACCGACAATGTTCGCTTCAACGCTGCCGTCCAGGTGGCGGACACGAATCACGACGGATTCCTTTCCAAGGATGAGGTTCAAGCTTTCGCGGCGCAGGAGCACACACAGGCTCCGACCGCCCGTTCCAAGCCAGGCGTTCCCACCACACCAAGGGCCAACAGCACCGCCCCAACCCAGGCCGAGGTCTCCACTGCGATCCGCAACTGCTTCGCCAATCTTGATCCCGGTGAGCGAGTGCGCTCCGTTTCCCACATCCGCACCGCCAAAGACTCCACGGGATGTTGGTGGGCATGGGGCGAGGTAGATCCCGGTCCCGGCACTGACGGCGGCGCGGTGATCATGAGTCGCACCAGCGACGGCTGGAAGGCCATCTCCCACGGCAGCTCACCGGACGCCAATCTGGTTCCTCCCGAAATCCGAAAGGAACTCTGTCCCGACTACCGATAGAAGAGTTTTCTCCGGGGTGGGCGCATCGCAACAGACCATTCCGTGAGTTCGTTTCGCCCGCAAGGAATCACGATCCTCCCTGACTCGCCGACTGCAACACTTCGACCGGGACCGAAAGAAGCTTCCGTGGGACGGCCCGTCTTGATTCTATTCTGAGTTTTTTGGGACATTTTCCGCAGTGGCTCCGTGATGTCTGTGAACGTGCAAGATTCGAACCTCCAGACCGACGCCGAACTGCTGAAGGAATTCTCCGGCAGCGGGAGCCAATCCGCATTCGCCGCCGCGACCTCAATGCACCGAAGCTGCCATCCGTGATCGGCGTTCTGGGAGTCGGCGGACTGACCAGCCTCTACGGCCCTGAAGAGCAGCGCTACAAGGCCACGCATCGGAATTTCCGCGATGCCATGGCCGCCCCCACGAAGCTGCCGGAGTTCAAGGGCAACGTCGCCAACGTACTGATGGAAACCTACTGGGACGCGGAACTCAGCGCCGCGAAGGCCAAGGACAATGCCGTCAAAAATGAAGCCAAGACCGTCGCTACCGAGACCAAGCTCAACCCCAAGCAGGAGACCGAACTCTATCAGAAGTTACGCGGGACAAAGCTCAGTGAGCGCGAGCGCAAGGTGATGGATGTCGGCATCTCGAACCTCGAGTTCCACTACCTCGGCAGCGCCAAGATACTAGGAGGTGTCGGCAAGGGCCTTGCTGAAGCGCTGGTGGAGCTCAATGAGCTTTGAGAATCCTCTGCCCTTGGTGCGAGCGTTCGCTACGGGAGCCCAAGCATTGGATCAGCGTCGTTGAGATCAACTCGCTTCTTGCGGTTGTGTTGGGTTTGGTATCTCATCGTAGAATGAAGATAGGTAGATCCGAATTGTTGCTGGCGTTATTGCTGACGCTGGCGCTGGGCATCGGCACGGTCATCTTCTTCCAGCGGCGTGACCACCAGTTGTCCTCAACCGAGAACTCACGAATTGCGTCGAAAGAGCACCCGGGCAGATCGGCCGATCCTTCTCATCCCGGGTCGAAGGAAACCACTGAGGAGTCTGATCCCACGAAGCGTCGGAAACCCGCGCCGCGCCCTGAGTTGCCAAAGCGCCCAGAGGTCGAACCGTTTCCAGTGGCAAAGGCGGTTCCGGGAAAGGAGGGCTTCGTCACCAGTCCCTTTGGCGGGCATATCGTGGATGTCCGCGGCATTCGCTCCGGCACGCTGGTGGCGGACCCGACATTTCCAGTCCAAGAGAAGAGGTTTTTTCGAGTCCCG